>NZ_JBBEBZ010000100.1:0-8083 GCF_040882075.1 Nitriliruptor sp. | reverse complement strand
CTCCACCACCTCGTGGTGAGCCGCGACCTCGGCGAACGCACCATCCCGCGCCCGGATCCGGTCGACGAGTTCGCGCCGTTCACCTCGCGTCGCGGGCTGTTCGGCGGCTTGCTCGCTGTCAGCGCCGTCCTCGGCCTCGGTGGGATCGGCGCGCTCCTGCGCTTCGGTCCGCGGGCGCCCGCAGGCTCGGCCTGGTCCGCCGGTGCGCGGCTCGCGACGCTCGACGGTGAACCGATCCGGCCCGCCGACCTCCCGCTCGGCAGCGTCGTCACGGTCTGGCCGGAGGACGCGCTCGGCAGGGAACTGTCGGCCGTCATGCTGATCCGTCTGCGCGAGGTCCCCGTGGAGCCGACCCGCCTCGACGGGGTCGTCGACGAGACCCTCATCGCGTACTCGCGGCTGTGCAGCCACGCCGGGTGCGCGGTCGCCCTCTACCGGGACCGCGACCAGGCGCTGTTCTGCCCGTGCCACCAGGCGACCTTCGACGCCCGCCGCGGTGCCAGACCGGTCTCCGGGCCGGCATCCCACCCGCTCCCGCAGCTGCCGCTCGGCATCGACGACGAGGGCTTCGTGATCGCCACCGGTGACCTCACCGCGCCACCCGGTGCCGTCGGGGGGACCGCGTGAGCGTGCTGCCCTCCCCCCTCGCTCGCGTCGCGGAGAAACTCGACGCCCGGATCGGCCGCGGGGCGGAGCGACCGTCGCTGTGGCCGATCGGGTTCGGTGCGCTCATCTCCCACGCGGCGATCGTCGCCTTCGGCGTCCTGACCGTCACGGGTCTGGCGCTGGCGCTCGCCTACCGCCCCTCCACCGAGCTCGTGACCTACAGCGGCTCGTCGGAGCTCTACGACGGCCAGCTGCTGCCCCACGCCTTCGCGTCCATCGTGCGGATCAGCGAGGACCTGCCCGGTGGGCTGCTGCTGCGGCGCGTGCACGTGGCCGCGTCGCACATCTTCCTGATCGCGCTCGTCGCCCACCTGCTGCGGGTGTTGGCCACCGGGGCGTTCCGCCGCCCACGGATCGGCAACCACCTCGTCGGCGTCATCCTGCTGGGGATCGCGTTGGGGTTCGCCTACACGGGTGAGCTGATGCCGTTCTCGTTGGTCGCGGCGTCGAGCCTGCGGATCCTCGAGGCCGTCATCGGATCGGTGCCGTTCATCGGCGAGCCGCTCGCCCAGTTCATCACCGGAGGCGAGCTCCCGAGCCAGCGGCTACTCGTCGGTGCCTGGGCCCTGCACGTGTTCCTGCTCCCCGGTGGGTTCACCGCGGTCCTGGCCTGGCACCTGTGGCTCGTGCACCGTCGGACGCCCGCGCTCGATCGCCGGCCCGACGTGGACGTCGACACCCGGGACGTGGGCCGCCCGCTCTGGCCCGACGCCGTCGCCCGCTTCGCGCTGTTGTCCGCCGGCTTGATCACCCTGCTGCTCGCGTCCTCCGTGCTGGTGCCCTGGGCCAACATCGAGCTCGAGGGGCCGTTCTTCGCCGCCGAGGCCACCAACAGCGTCCACCCCGCGTGGGTGATGTTCTTCACCACCGGCGCGCTCCGGGTGATCCCCGCCATCGATCTGGTGTTCCTCGGCGTGCGCATCACCAACGTCCTCGTCGCCGCAGCCCTGATCCCGAGCATCCTGGTCGGCATGGTCGTCGCCTACCCGTTCCTCGAGCGTCGGCTGCTGAAGGACCGCTCTGAACACCACGCCCTCGACCACCCCCTGGACGTCCCGCTCCGCGCAGGTGTGGTCACCTTCATGACCACGGTCGGGGTGATCCTGACCGTGGCCGCCGGCGTCGACGTCCTGTCGTCGTGGCTGGCGGTCCCGGTCGAGCGTGTCGTGACCGGGTTCCGGGTCGCGCTCGTGGTCCTGCCCATCGCGCTCACGGCCGGGGCGGTCGCCGCGTCCCGACGCCGCGTCGCGACCTTCGCCGACCTCGGCGAGGACGGCGATGTCGACCGCGAGATCACCGCATCCGGCCACACCTACGGTGAGGAGTGCGACTCGTGAGCCACCAACCGCTCCGCTCGATCGCGGTCGTCCTGCCGCTGCTGCTCCTCGCCGCGTGCGGCGAGGAGGTGCGGGACTCGACCACCCGCGGGGTCACCCCACAGGCCGACGCGATCGACGGGCTGTTCCGGTTCAGTGTCACCCTCGGCGCGGTCATCTGGCTGCTCGTGATGGGCCTGCTCGCCGTCCCGATCTGGCGGTCGTGGCGGCGCCGAGGTGGGGATGCTGAGGTCGCCCCGACCGACCGTGGGCCGGTCCGGCTCGACGCGCCCGCCTCGGAGGTCGACGGCGCCATCGCCGTCGCCGACCCGACGCACGTGGCGCAGGCCGAGGCCGACCACCGGGTGCGCAACCGGCTCATCTGGGTCGGCGGCATCATCCTGCCTGCGCTCGTCCTGGTGACCCTGCTCGTGTACTCCTCGGTCGTCGGGCGCGCCGCGGCGCACGTCCCCGAGGACGGCGAACTGGTCGTCGACGTCATCGGCCACATGTTCTGGTGGGAGGTGATATACGAGGACGAGGCGGTCATCACCGCCAACGAGATCGTGGTCCCCGTCGACCGGCCCGTGCGCTTCAACCTCACCACCGAGGACGTCATCCACAGCTTCTGGATCCCCCGGATCCACGGCAAGGTGGACATGATCCCGGGCCGCACCAACACCTTCACGTTCACGGCCACCGAGACCGGCGACTTCCGGGGCAACTGCGCCGAGTTCTGCGGCATCGCCCACGCGCAGATGGTGGCGTTCGTGCGCGTGGTCGAGCAGGACGAGTTCGACGCGTGGGTCGCCGCACAGCAGCAGCCCGCCACCACGGGTGCGTCGACCGACGGTGAGCAGGTCTTCATCGAGGCCGGGTGCGCCGCCTGCCACGCCGTCGCCGGGACGGACGCGGTGGCGCGGGTCGGTCCCGACCTCACCCACCTCGCCTCGCGGCGGACCCTGGCCGCGGGCATCGTCCCGAACGAGCGCGAGCGGTTGGAGCAGCTGATCATCGAGCCACAGGCCGTCAAACCCGGCATCCCGATGCCCGCGGCGCAGCTCTCGGCCGACGAGCTCGAGGCCCTCCTCGACTACCTGGAGGGGCTCGAGTGAGCGGCGCTGGAGGTCCCATGGTGCTCCCGGAGGGACCGAGAGCGGTCTCGGAGGATCGGTCATGAGCGACGCCACCGCCCCTCCCCCGTCCGGCCGCTCCGCTCCGGACATCGCGCTGCTCGATCAGGTCTGGGGGTCGAAGCCGGGGTTCATCGGCTGGGTCGGTCAGTGCAACCACAAGGCCGTCGGCCGCCGGTTCATCTTCACCAGCTTCTTCTTCCTGATGCTCGGCGGCTCGCTCGCCATGCTGATGCGGCTGCAGCTGATCGGCCCCGACAACGACGTGGTGGGACCCGAAGCCTTCAACCAGCTGTTCACCATGCACGGCACCATCATGATGTTCCTGTTCGTGGTGCCGATGCTCGAGGGCTTCACCATCTACGTGGCGCCGCTGCAGCTCGGCTCACGCGACATGCCGATGCCACGCCTGAACGCCTTCGGGTACTGGGGGTTCCTGCTCGGCGGGATCTTCCTGCTGTCGAGCTTCGTGGTGGGCGCGGTCCCCGACAGCGGCTGGTTCGCGTACGTACCGCTGACGCGGTCGAGCTACTCGCCCGGCGCCAACCTCGATTTCTGGCTCCTCGGCGTCACCATGCTCGAGATCTCCGGCATCGCCGCGTCGATCGAGGTCATCGCGCTGGTGCTTCGCTTCCGGGCGAGCGGCATGTCGGTCAGCCGGATGCCGATCTTCGTGTGGACGTCCCTGATCGTCAGCGTGATGATCATGTTCGCCTTCCCACCGCTCGTGGCCGGCACGATCCTGCTCGAGCTCGACCGCAAGATCGGGACGGTGTTCTACGACGCGACGTTCGGTGGTGATCCGCTGCTGTGGCAGCACCTGTTCTGGTGGTTCGGCCACCCCGAGGTCTACATCCAGCTCATCCCCGCGCTCGGGATGGCCGCCTCGATCGTGACCGTGAGCGCGCGCCGACGGATGGCGGGTCGCACCGCCGTGATCGTCTCGCTCGTGGCGATCGCGATCCTGTCGTTCGGGCTGTGGGTCCACCACATGTACGCGACCGGCATCCCGATCCTCGCGACGTCGCTGTTCACCGCCGCCAGCTTCATGATCGCCATCCCGACCGGCGTCATCATCATGGCGTTCATCGGGACGATGTGGTGGGGACGGATCGTCTGGCGCAGTTCGATGCTGTACGTCGCCGGGTTCGTGTTCGTGTTCGTCGCCGGAGGGATCACCGGCGTGATGGTCGCGATGGTGCCGTTCGACTGGCAGGCACACGACACCTACTTCGTCGTCGCGCACTTCCACTACGTGCTGGTCGGCGGTTCGCTGTTCCCGATCCTCGGTGGCCTGCACCACTGGATGCCGAAGCTGACGGGCCGGATCATGTCCGAGAGCCTCGGCAAGGTCGCCTTCGCGCTGAACTTCGTCGGGTTCAACGTCGCGTTCCTGCCCCAGCACTGGCTCGGGTTGTTCGGCATGCCGCGACGCATCTGGACCTACGAGGCGGGCCTCGGCTGGGACGGGTTGAACCTCATCTCGACCGCCGGCTCGTTCGTGATGGGCATCGGGATGCTGCTGTTCGCGATCAACATGATCCGTGCCAACTGGCCGGGAGGCACCCAGGCTCCCGACGACCCGTGGGGTGGTGACACCCTCGAGTGGGCGACCGAGTCGCCCGCCCCCGACTACAACTTCGTCGGCACGATGCAGATCGCCTCACCCGAGCCGCTGTGGGACACCGAGTCGGTCCTCAGCCGGGAGCACACCTACCCCGACGGGCGGGTGCGGACCGACCCGCCGCACGAGCGACCGGAGTGGCAGCACCGGCTCGATCACCCCGAGGCACGGCTCCGCGAAGCCATCGCGACCAGCGGCCTCGACGCCGAACCCGACCACATCGTCACGCTCCCCGGCCACAGCCTGTGGCCGCTCTGGTGCGCCGTGGCCATCGCGGTGTCGCTGGTCGGGGTCCTGATCGACTCGTTCGCCCTGGGCAGCGTCGGCCTGGTGGCGATCATCGCGACGACCGCCACGTGGCTGTGGCCGGGGGTGGAGTGATGGCGACGACCCGCTCACGGACCGCGCACCCGGTCACCGATCAGCCTCGTGGCCTGACGATGGGCATGTACGGCGCCATCTTGCTGCTGGTCGCGATGACGGCGGGTCTGGCGGGGCTCGCCACGGCAGGCTTCTACCTGCACACCGGCCAGGACGCGTGGCCGCCGGAGCCGCTGGTGCGACCGGGATCGTGGCTCGCGGTCCTGGCCACCGTCCTCTGCATCGCGGGAGCGGCGACCGCGACCGTGGCCGCGATGCGCCTGCGCCGCGACGAGCGACCAGCCCCGTCGCTGCTGCTGATGATCACGGGGTTCCTGCTGACCGGATCGGTGGTCGTGCTCGGCCGCGACCTCGGGGCGACCGGTTTCCACTGGGGCGACCACGCCTACGCGTCGGTCTACGTCATCAACACCGCCAGCGCGCTGGTGTTCATCGCGGTCGGGATCCTGATGGTCGCCGCCGCCCTCGTCCAACGCCTGGTCGGCGTGGTCGACAGCGGACGCATGCTCGAGATCGACATCACGGTGGTCTACCTGTGGTGGGTGGTGATGGCGATGACGGTCTGCCTCGCGGTCGCCCACCTCCTGCCCGACCTGGGGGGTGCGGGGTGAGCCTGACGGTGACGCCGCGCGAGGACCACCGCACGAACGTGCGGCGTTTCGACGCGGTCTTCGGTGGGCCCATCTGGTGGGGCACGCACCTCGGTGGCACCTACTGGCTCGTGCCCCGAGCGTGCGAGTGGGGCACCACGTGGCCCATGCACACGTTGACCATCGCCATGCTGCTGCTGTGCGGACGAGCGTGGCTGTCGGGCGTCCAGGTCCTGCGGGGCGCTCAGCTCGCCGACCCGGAGGCTGACCGCACCGCGCAACGTGACGTGTTCATCGGCTGGGCCGGCATCCTCCTGTCGATCCTGTTCGGTGCCGTCGTCCTGTACGAGGGCGTACCGGGACTGATCCTCGACGCGTGCGCGATGACGCCGACCAGTTGACGATGGACGACGTCTGGAGCCGCGCCACCGCCGACCCGGCGGCCCTCGCCGCTCTGGCCGGCGTCACGGCGTGGTACCTGCTCGGACAGGCTCGGCGTCGCCGCGCGACGGGGGCGTCCCAGCCACGGCGCACCGCCTCGTTCCTCGTCGGCGTCGCCGTGACCATCGTCGCGGTGGCCGGCCCCATCGCCGGGTGGAGCGCGCACCTGCTGTGGGTGCACATGGTCCAGCACCTGCTCCTGACCGTCGTGGCGGCACCGCTGTTCGCGTTCGGCTCCCCCGTGTCGACGCTGCGGCTCGGGCTGTCCCCCTCGACCCGCAGCACCGTCGCCGGCTGGTCGCGTCGCAGCCGCCGGCTCCGTCGACGCCTCGGCGATCCCCCGCTGCTGGTCGTCGCGACGGTCGTGCACATCGCGTTGACCTGGCTGTGGCACGCCCCCTGGCTCTACGACCTCGCGGTGCGCAACGCCGCCGTGCACGCGCTCGAGCACGTGGCCTTCCTCGGCAGCGCCGTGTGGGTGTGGACCGAGATCGTCGCCACCGCCCGCCGCAACCGTCGGACGCAGGCGCTGGCCACGCTCTGCCTCGCGGCGTTGATCGCCACGGGGGGGGTCCTCGGTGCGCTCCTGACGTTCGCCGGCCGGTCCGTGTACGACGTCTACACCGGGGCCGGGGGGATGACCGCGCTCGAGGACCAGCAGTTCGCTGGCGCGCTGATGTGGGTGCCTCCGAGCTTCGTGTACGCGATCGTCGCGCTGCGCCGGTTCAAGAGCTGGATCGATCGCGCGGAACAGGAGCTGCGCGCTCGCGAACGCCAGCAGCGCCTCGCCGCCGAGCGAGAAGCGATCGGGAGCGTGGTCGGTCGACCCGTGGCCGGCGACCGCTCCCCGTCCCCGCCCGACGCCTAGGGTCACGAGCGATGGGCCTCCGTGACCTGCTGCCGATGTTCTCACCCCCGGGTGGTGGGTCACCGCCGGGCGCGCTCCTGCGTCGCTGGCCGGTCGTGCGTCAGCTGACGGGTGAGGACCGGACCGCCGTGGGTGCAGCCGCTCGCTCGGCGACGACCGATGACCTCACGGCCCGGACCGACGAGGCCGACACCGTCGTCCCCTCGATCTGTCCGTTCTGCGCCGTCGGCTGCGGGCAACGGATCTTCGTCCAGGACGGCGAGATCACCCACATCGAGGGGGACCCCGACAGCCCGATCTCGCGAGGGCGGCTGTGCCCTCGAGGATCTTCGACGCGCGAGATGGTCGCAGGCCCGTCGCGGGAGTGGCAGGTCCGCTACCGGCGCCCCGGCGGGACCGACTGGGAGGCCCTCGACCTCGACACCGCGATGGACATGATCGCCGACCGCGTCATCGCCGCGCGCGACGACGGCTGGGAGGCGTGCGACGACAACGGCTCGCCGCTCAACCGGACGCTGGGTTTCGGCAGCCTCGGCGGGGCGGCGCTCGACAACGAGGAGAACTACCTCCTCAAGAAGCTGTTCACCGCGCTCGGTGCGATCCAGATCGAGAACCAAGCCCGGATATGACACAGCTCCACGGTCCCGGGTCTCGGGACCAGCTTCGGTCGCGGCGGCGCGACCACCTACCCACAGGACCTGGTCAACAGCGACTGCATCGTCCTGATGGGCTCCAACATGGCCGAGAACCACCCGGTCGCCTTCCAGTGGGTGGTGGAAGCCAAGGAGCGCGGCGCGCGTGTCGTCCACGTCGACCCTCGGTTCACGCGCACGAGCGCGTTGGCCGACACGTTCGTGCCGCTCCGGCCGGGGACCGACATCGCCTTCCTCGGCGGGTTGATCCGCTACGTGCTCGAGCACGACGCCGACCTCCGCGAGTACGTGGTCGCCTACACCAACGCTTCCCACGTCATCGCCGAAGGGGTCGAGCTCCCCGACGACGCGGGTGGCTACTTCAGCGGGTGGGACCCGGAGTCCGGCTACGACGACGCGACCTGGCAGTAC
>NZ_JBBEBZ010000099.1:0-3901 GCF_040882075.1 Nitriliruptor sp. | reverse complement strand
CCCCATCGACGTGCGCTTCGAGGACGTCAGCTTCCGCTACCCGCGATCGGGCGAGCCCGCTGCGGAGGCCTCCGGCCCGGTCGTCCTCGACGGCGTCGAGGTGCGGATCCGGGCGCGCAGCAAGGTCGCGATCGTGGGCGAGACCGGCTCGGGCAAGACCACCTTCGCCAAGCTGCTCACCCGGCTGATGGACCCGACCTCGGGGCGGGTGCTGATCAACGAGGTCCCGATCGGCCGGGTCAGCTTCGACAGCCTGCGCCGCCGGGTCGTCATGGTCCCGCAGGAGGGTGCGCTGTTCGACGGCACGATCGCCGACAACATCCGTCAGGGGCGCCCGGATCTCAGCGACGAGGACCTCGACCTCGCGTTGCTCGAGCTCGGGCTCACCGGTTGGCTCGAGGAGCTCGCCGACGGCCACGCGACGTCGGTGGGTGAGCGCGGCAACGCCCTGTCCGCGGGGGAGCGCCAGCTCGTCGCCCTCGCCCGCACGTACGTCGCCAACCCCGATCTGCTCGTGCTGGACGAGGCGACGTCGGCGGTCGATCCCGCGACCGAGGTGCGCATCCAACGGGCGATGGTGGGCCTGACCTCCGGTCGCACGACCGTCACGATCGCGCACCGGCTGTCCACCGCCGAGCAGGCCGACGAGGTCGTGGTGTTCGACGCCGGCCGCATCGTCCAACGTGGGCCGCACGCCGAGCTCGTGGGTGACGAGACCGGGGTCTACGCCGGCCTCCATCGCTCGTGGGTTGCGGGGACCGGCGGCCGGTCCTGACGTTCCCGGCACGGCCGCGTTCCCAGGCGAGCCGCGGGAGCGCGTGTCGCTGACGTACGCTCGGCCATCGAGCACGCGATGGACGAGGAGCCAGCTGTGACCACGACCTCAGAGCGCCAGGTCAACCACGGGACCCTGGCGATCCCCGAGGCGCAGACCTCGATCCCGCCGACGCCGACCGACCAGCTCGACGCCGCCGTGGCCTCGCTCGTGGACCGTGCGCCGGCCTGGTCCAAGCTCGACGTGCCGGGTCGCATCGCCCTCCTCGACGAGCTCATCGAGGACACCCTCGCGGCCGCGCCAGCCTGGACACAGCGGGCAGCGGAGGCCAAGGGCATCCGGCGGGACTCCCCGCTGATGGGCGAGGACTGGTTGTCGGGCCCGTCGGCCGTGCTGCGCAACCTCCAGCTGCTCAAGGCCACGCTGAACGACATCCTCGAGACGGGCCGTCCGCAGCCGCCCGCGCTCGAGCTCGCCCCGAACGGCCAGGTCGTGGCGAAGGTCTTCCCGACCGAGTTCCAGGACAACCTGCTGTTCGCGGGCTTCACGGGTGAGATCCGCCTCCAGCGCCACGTCACCCTCGATCAGGCCGTCGAACGCATCGGCCGGATCTACCGCCCGGGAGGCAAGCCGGAGCCGGGCGTCGCCCTGGTGCTCGGCGCCGGCAACGTGTCGTCGATCGGCCCGATGGACGTGCTCACCAAGCTCTTCGCCGAGGACCGCGTCTGCGTGCTGAAGATGAACCCCGTCAACGAGCACCTCGGCCCGCACATCGCCGAGGCCTTCGAAGCGCTCGTCCGCGAGGGGTTCCTCCGCGTGGTCTACGGGGGCGGCAAGGAGGGGGCGCACCTGTGCGAGCACCCGGACGTCGACGAGATCCACATCACGGGGTCGGACAAGACCCACGACGTGATCGTCTTCGGGCCCGGCGAGGAGGGTGCGAAGCGCAAGGCTGCGAACGACCCGAAGCTCGGCAAGCCGATCAGCTCCGAGCTCGGCAACGTCACCCCGGTCATCGTCGTCCCGGGCCCGTGGTCGGACGGTGACATCGCCTTCCACGGCGACAACATCGCCTCGATGCTGGTCCAGAACGGCGGGTTCAACTGCATCGCCGCGCGGGCGATCGTCACCCACCGGGCCTGGTCACGTCGACGTGACCTGGTGAACGCGATCCGTGACTCGCTGCGGAGCGCCGAACAGCGCGTGCCCTACTACCCCGGCGCGGTCGACCGCTGGAAGGCCTTCACCGACGCCCACAAGCAGGCCGAGTGGTTCGGTGACCCCGGCGACGATCGGGTGCCGTTCACGCTGATCCCCGACCTCGACCCGGACGACGGTGACGACATCGCGTTCACGACCGAGGCGTTCTGTGGCGTCATGGGCGAGGTCGGACTCGACGCTCCCCGCTCGGTGGTCGAGTACATCCAGCAGGCGGTCGAGTTCTGCAACCAGACCCTCTGGGGGACGCTGTCGGCGTCGATCATCGTCCACCCGAGGTCGCTCAAGGACCCCGCCGTCGCCGAGGCGGTCGAACGCGCCATCGACGACCTCCGGTACGGCTCGGTCGTGGTCAACCACTGGTCGGCGGTGCCCTACGCGATGGTGTCGCCGACCTGGGGTGCCTACCCGGGCCACCCGGCGACCGACATCCAGTCCGGCACCGGCGTGGTGCACAACACCTACCTGCTCGAGGACGTCGAGAAGTCGGTGGTGCGCGGGCCGTTCCGGATGCCGATGAAGCCGCCGTGGTTCCACACCCACACCGAACTCCACGCCCTCGGCCAGGCGCTCAGCGAGTGGACCGCGACCCGCGATCCGCGCGCCCTCCCGCGCCTGGTGTGGGCGGCGATGCGCGGCTGAGGTCGCTCAGATGAGCACCCAGCGGCCCGGGTCCACCGGGTCGTCGCTGTCGCACGACATCGCGTAGCTGACCCCGGTCGGTACCTGCCGGACGGTGGCGAGGTGGCGGCGGCCACCCTCGAGCACCAGCTCGACGCTCACGTCCCCTGCGGGATCCGCGGGATCCGCGGGGGACACCGCGCCGACCTGCACGGCGGCGTGACCGTCCAGTCCGAGCTGCCGCCGCACCAGCACCTCGGCGGCCTGCGCCGGCCGCGGCAGCCCGCTGCGCCCCCGGAGGTGGCCGAGTTCGAACCGGCCCGCGAGGTGCAGATCGAGGGTCCGCACCGCGTGCGCGACCCGGAGCGCGCCGTACACCGCACCATCCGGCAGGCAGACCAGGTTGCCGGCGAAGCGGTGCCCGCCGACGTGGCTGACCTCCCAGACCGCGTCGCCGTGCAGCGCCGCGAGCGCGTCGGCGATCGGGCGGCCGTAGGTCGCACAGCACCGGTCACGCTTGCCGTGGGTGCACACCAGCAGCAGGGGGCCCGCGACCGGCATCCCCAGCCCAGGTGGCGTCGGGGACGCGGCGAGGGTGGGGTCGAGCGCGGCGAGCTGCGCGTCGTCGACCTCGAGCTGCTCGGCCCACGGGGTCGCGCCCGTGTGTGCCAGGACGACGGTGCGCCGCAGGAGCGTGCGGCGCCGATCGGTGTTCAGGCCGGGTCGGCGCACGAGCTGGACGCGCACCTCGTCACCGGAGGCCTCGTCGAGGGCTGCACCGACCGCCGGATCGAGCCCGGAGCTCGTCAGCGCCTTCCGTCCCCAGGACCCTGGCTGCTCGATCAGGACCCACCCGGCCGCCACGGGGGCCGTCCCGGCGACCTGGCCCTCGTGCTGACGCGTCAGCAGCGCACAGGTCGGGGCGTCGTCGTGCACGTGGCACCTCGTCGGCGTCGGGCGGGGGAGGGTAGGGGGCAGCGCACCCCCCGCTGCGCGGCGTCCGCCGCGTCGTTGCGGGCCCACCGTGCGCGGGCCGGCGGCACCGTTTGCCGGCCGTCCTGACCACCGGTAGCCTCCCCTCGACCGCGTGACGCCTGTCGGCGTTCATGCACGTCCCCCCGCGTCCGCTCGTGGGTCCCGCACGGCTCCGGCCCTCGGGAGCCCGTGGAGCGACGTTCCAGCAGACGAACCGGACCCCGCTTCCGACCGCCACGCCTCCCGGCGTTGGCCCCGCGGGACCGCTCGAGACACGAAGGTGCAGCCGTGTACGCCGTCGTCGCCACCGGT
>NZ_JBBEBZ010000098.1:0-3909 GCF_040882075.1 Nitriliruptor sp. | reverse complement strand
GAAGATCGGCTCGCGCCGCGGCCAGGTCGACCACCTCTACGGGTCGGTTTCCCCCACCGGCTGATCGCAGGGGGAGCCAGACCAGCGGCAACCACGTGCTGCCCGTACATCTCACGGATGCTGCTCGAAGGAGTCAGACGTGGAGAACCTCGCCGGGCTCGTCGCGAACGCCCCCGGATCGTCGCCTTGATCGTCATCCTGGCCGGCGCGACGTTCGCGACGGTGCGTGCGCTGCTGGAGTTCTCCAGCATCCTGAGCCTGGAGTTCCTCGTCGCGGCGGACATCATCGGCACGGTCGCGATCGACCCCAGCTTCGCGAACATCGGCGTCCTCGCCGCCATCGTCGCGGTTCGAACGTTCCTGAGCTCCAGTATCGAGCTCGAGACCGAGGGTCGGTGGCCCTGACAGGCCCCCGCCGGAAGCCACCACCTCCGTCCGGGTGACGAGCCCGAGCCGGGGCATGGCCGTCGCGAGGGTTGTTGCGGACCGTGTGCACCGAGAGGCGGAGAAGTCGCGCCACCTCGTCGTTCGTCAGCCCATCACCGACGAAGAGCACGGTGAGCCACTGCTGGAAGGACAACCCGGGCAGCTCCGGAGCCACCCGCGACAGCGGACCACACCCAGGGCGACCAGCGGACCGCTCGGGACGACAGCGCGCTACCCGGCGTTACCCAACTCCGAGTACCGCTGACGCAGGCCACCCTGCGCCGATGATGCACACCATCGCCGCAGTCAGTGCGCCGCACGCAGACCCATGAGGGCGAACAGCAGCAGTCCCACGCCCAGGGCGAGGAGCCGGTACTCGGATCGGCATGGCGTCCCCCAGACCGCCAGAGCAAGGAGCGCGACCAGCACGACGACCTGGGCCAGGACGCCGAGGTCCGTCCGAGGTAGGAGCAGGGAGTTCACCGGGAGAACCTCGCGGTGGGGTCGTACCGGTCGGGCGAGCGTCCGGTCGCGGATGTCATCATCCGCCCAACAGGCGCGTGACCGCACGAGCCATGGCACCGGGTCGCGGTGGTTCGTACCCATCCGGCAGATGCGCGGGCACCTCCTCGGCGACGGTCCGCAGGACGTCCGGTGTCGATGGGTTGACGAGCGCGACGTCACCCACCTGCACGGTCGGCACGGTCTCGTTGCCCCGGGCCACGGACCGGACGAACGCAGCGCCGTCCTCGTCCTGCCAGATGTCGACGCGGTCGAACTCGAGCCCTGATCGCTCCAAGCCACGCAGCAGCGAGCTGCAGAACCCGCAGCCGGGTCGCCAGTAGACGGTGATCGGGTGTACACGCATCGGAGCGGTGTCCTCTCGCAAGCAGTCGTCGGCGCTGGCAACCCCGCGGGAGGCCGGCTCCTTCCCGAGCCATCGCTCGGTCGACCAACGTGACGACGTCTCCGGTACGCAGAGCGCACCCGGCTCGGTGGCAACGCACGTCGATGAGGTCGATGGAAGCGATCGCGGTCGCGACGGTTCCCACGAGACACCCCATCCCCGGCTCGGAGATCGCCATGCACGCGCTCGGACTCAGCCCGCTACGACATCTCGCACCGGCAGGGCCCGTCATCGCCCGGCTCCTGGTCGGGATCGTGATGGCAGCCCACGGCTGGCAGAAGCTGACCGAGATGACCCCGGCCGGGTTCGGTGGGGACATGCTCGGCATGCTGGGCGTCCCAGCCCCCATCCTGGTCGGCTGGATCGTCACCATCGTCGAACTCGGCGGCGGTCTGCTCCTGATCCTGGGCGCCCTGACCCGCATCGCCGCGCTCCTGAACGCCGGCGTCCTCGTCGGTGCCCTGTTGCTGGTCAAACTCGACATCGGCCTGCTGACTCCGACGGGCGCGGACATGCCGGGCGCCGAACTCGAGCTCGGCCTGCTCGCCGGCCTCCTCGTCGTCGCGCTGCTCGGGCCGGGCAAGCCTTCACTCGACCACGCCCTCGGAATCGAGGAAGGCACGCCGACCACGTCGAACGCCGACAGCTACGCGACCTCCTGACCTACCGTGGCTGCCCGCGGTCGGACGGTCAGGGTGGAACGCCCCGCTCGAGGTCGCGATGGCCACGCTCGTCGCACGAACGAACCTCGTCGCACGAACGAACGATGGGAGCCGCGTGCACAGCCGTACCGCCACGATCGCCGGCACGCCGATCCGGTGGGTCGAGAGCGGGGAAGGCACCACACCCGTGGTGCTGATCCACGGGATCCCCACCGGCACCGACCTGTGGCGTCACGTCACGCCGCTGCTCGACGACGTCCGCGTCCTGGCCTTCGAGATGGTCGGGTACGGGCGCAGCATCCCCGCCGGTGAGGGACGCGACATCTCGATCGCCGCCCAGGCCGGCTACCTCGACGCGTGGCTGGATCACCTCGGGCTCGACCGGGCGATCCTGGTCGCACACGACCTCGGCGGTGGGGTCGCACAGATCGCCGCGGTCGAACGGCCCGAGCGCTGCGCTGGCCTGGTGCTGACCAACGCCATCGCCTACGACTCCTGGCCGATCCCGATCGTTCGAGCGATGCGGGCCGTGCCACAGCTGGTGGCGAACACGCCCCCGTCGCTGCTGAAGGCGAGCATCGGCACGCTCCTGGCGCGTGGCCACGACGACGCGTCGATGGCCCGCGAGTCGCTCGACATCCACTTCTCCCACTACGCGGCTCAGGGTCGTGGCGCTGGGACAGCACTGGCCCGTCAGGTCACCGCGCTCGACGTCCAAGACACCCTGCGGATCGCGGAGCGTCTCCCTGACCTCGACGTGCCCGCCCGGATCGTGTGGGGTCTGGCCGACCAGTTCCAGAAGGCCCGCTACGGCCAGCGTCTGGCCCGCGACCTCCGCGCCCGGGCGATCGGCATCCCCGGCGGCAAGCACTTCACCCCCGAGGACCACCCAGAGGTGATCGCCGCGGCCATCCGTGACCTCGTCGACCAGGCCGCCTGAACACGCCGGACCTGCCCGGCGTCAGTCCGGGCGATGCTGCGTGTCGACGTGCACAGCGGCACAGATGTCGCCTTCGCGGCAGTCAGCGGGATCCAGAGCACCGAGACGATCGCGCAGGGCGAGCAGTTCGCCGCGGGTGTGCTCGAGCTCCTGAAGCCGCGCGGTGACCTCCGCCAGGCGGTCACCGACGAGCCCGGCGACGTGGTGACAGGGGGCTTGCCCGCCGTCGCGGACGGCGAGCACCTCGCCGATGTGGGCCAGCGTGAGCCCAGAAGCCTGCGCCTGCCTGATGAAGCCGACCCTGGCGACGGCACCGTCCCGGTAGTCGCGGTAGCCGGCGGGCGTCCGAGCGGGCTCGGGCAGCAGTCCGACCGCCTCGTAGAAGCGCAGCGCCTTCGTGCTGACGCCCGTGGCGGTGGCCACCTCACCGATCAGCACCGTGGACCCTTCCGCTTGACCTTCCAGCACACTGGAAGGCGTAGCGTAGCTGTACCCGTCCACGAGGAGCAGCAGATGCGCCGCGTCACCGTGCAGTACTTCGATGGATGCCCCAACTGGAAGGTGCTCGACGAGCGCCTCCGTGACCTGGCGGGCGAGCACGACCTCGCGATCGACCACCGCCGGGTCGAGACCCCCGAGGAAGCGGAACGGGTCGGCTTCCGCGGCTCACCGACGCTCCTCATCGACGATGTCGACCCGTTCGCGACGGGTGACGAGCCCGTCGGCCTGGCGTGCCGCGTCTACCTCACCGACGACGGCCCACAAGGCTCGCCCACGGTCGAGCAGCTGCGAGCCGTTCTGGCTTGAACGCCGCCCGCAGCATCCGGCGGACGACCGTGGACCGGTTGGTAGCGATAGCCCTACAGCATCCGGACCGACCAGTTCGCCGGATCTACTTCCGATCTCTCCGTCTCGGAGCGCCGGCCGGGGTGGCACTCGCCGTGAACTGCTCCCCCAGCACCCTGACCGACCCG
>NZ_JBBEBZ010000097.1:0-3976 GCF_040882075.1 Nitriliruptor sp. | reverse complement strand
CCCCGGAGGGCGGCGTCGTCGGTGTCGCGGAGCGTCGAGGCTCTAGCGCTTGGAGAACTGCGGAGCGCGGCGGGCCTTCTTGAGGCCGTACTTCTTGCGCTCGACCCGACGGGAGTCACGGGTGAGGAACCCGGCCTGCTTGAGGGGGGCGCGCCACTCGGGGTCGTGCTCGGAGAGCGCGCGCGCGATCGCGAGACGGAGCGCACCAGCCTGGCCGGTCATGCCACCGCCGTGGAGGCGGGCCGTGATGTCCCATTGGCCCTCCTGCTCGAGGATCCCGAAGGGCTCGACGACGTGGGCGCGCACCTTCTCGGTGGTGAAGTAGTCCTCGAAGGTGCGGCCGTTCAGCGTGAACTGGCCGGACCCCTTGGTGACGCGGGCGCGGGCGACGGCCGCCTTGCGGCGTCCGACGAAGATCTTGTCAGCCATGTTCGACGCTCTCAGACGTGGTCGGGCAGGGGCTGCGGAGCCTGTGCCTCGTGGGGGTGGGTCGGACCGGCGTAGACCTTGAGCTTCTTGCCCATCGCGCGGCCGAGCTTGTTCTTGGGGAGCATCCCGTGGACGGCGCGCTCGACGACCTCGGTGGGCTTCTTGTCGAGCATCCTCAGGAACGGCACGGACGTGAGCCCGCCCGGGTAGCCCGAGTGCCGGTGGTACTGCTTCTGCTCGATCTTGCTGCCCTTGAGCGTCACCTTCTCGGCGTTGATGACCACGACGAAGTCACCGGTGTCGAGGTGGGGGGCGAAGGTCGGCTTGTGCTTGCCGCGCAGGACGGCGGCGACCCGGGTGGCCAGGCGACCGAGGGACTGACCCTCGGCGTCGACCACGAACCAGGCGCGCTCGATCTCCTTGGCGCTGGGGCTGTAGGTGCGCATCGCTTCACGTTCCTCGGTGGCCACGCGTTCCCCCGCTCGGGGAGGGGGTGGTGCGTGGGGCCGTCAGGTGGTTGCTCGCCGGTACCGGACCGAGCCGATCGGCACGCGGGGTGCCAGTGGCTCGGTGCTGCCCGGGGGCGGCGTCCGGAGCGGGACGCGGCAGCGGTGCTGACGGGGCCCGGACACGAGACACGCGGTCCTCGCAGGACCGCGGAGCAGGAGGGTACCTGCCGGGCGCCAGGAGGGTCAACCGGCGCGGCTGGTGACCGCCGTCCGCTCGTTCAGCGCCGTCGCGGCGACGTGGACGTCCGGACGGAACTCACCCGGCCGCCCGGATCACGCGCCGGCCCGTCACGGTCACGATCTCGATGTCGGACCCGAAACCGTTGCGGGTGAGGGCCGTGTCGGCCCACCGATCCGCAGCCGCCGTCGACGCCGCGCCGGCGTCCGGCAGCCGGACGTAGGCCGTCGCACCACCGACGATGAGCGAGTCCTCGATGTCGGTGCCGGTCGAGCCCAGATCGGTCGACACCACGTCCACCCCGACGTCCGTCGCATCGACGTAGGCGTCGTACAGGAACGTCCAGCCGCTGCCCTGGTCGACCCGGATCCCGACGGCGCCTTCGACGGTCACCAGCTCGACCCAGACGTTGCCGCGCGAGGTCACGTCCACCGCGGGACCCGACGACGGACCCTCGACGATCAGCCCGTACAGCTCGTTCCACACGTCAGGGTCATCGCCGGTGACACGCACCGTGCCTCGGATCTCCGGCCGATCGTCGCCGGTCCCCGCCCACACCCCGGCGAGGCTGACCTCGCGGGCGTTGCCGGCGCTGAGCACGAGCGACTCGACGTAGGGACGGGCCTCGCGACCGACGACCACGACGGTGACGACGAGCCCGGACCGGGTGCGGGCCTCGTCGATGGCGGGCTGGATGGTGCAGTAGGGGCGCTCGTCGGACCCGTCGGCTCCGGTGGGCACGCACGGCGCCCCCGCGGTCCCGCGGTCGACGAGGAGGGTGACGTAGCTGCCCGGTGGCAGGGTGAACTCCGCCTCGACGAAGATGTCGAGCAGCCGGGTCACGAAGACCGCCATCTGGCCACGTGAGACGAACCGGTTCGGGCCGAAGGTGCCGTCGACGAACCCACTGACGATGCCGAAGCGGTAGATGGAGGCCACGCTCGCCCGGTGCGCGGCGGGGATGGTGTCCTCGTCGGGGAAGCAGCCCTGGTCCGGCTGTGCCGGGTCACCGCAATCGCCGGTGTCGACCGCCGCGTCGTAGTAGTTGGCGACCCCGAGCAGGGTGCGGTGCACCATCGAGCCCATCTGGGCCCGCGTGATCCGTCGGTACGGGTGGAAGGTGTCGGCCGAGGTCCCGGAGACGATCCACACCTCGAGCAGGTCCGCCAGCTCGTCGGAGGCCAGGACGTTGATCGCCCGACCGAACCCGTCGTCGGCGGCGACGTCGTCGAACCTCGACGTCGACGGCGGCTGCGGCAGCGGGACCAGGTCGTCGAGGAGGTTGTGGAGGAAGACCGCCGCCTGCCGCCGCGTGATGGCCGCGTGCGGCGAGTAGGTGTCAGCGGTGGTCCCCGTCGTGATCCCGTACCAGACGAGACAATCCACGTGCCCGGCGAAGGACGAGGCCGCGGCGTCATCGAAACCAGCGTCCGGGACCTGCCCGTCGGGACAGGCGAACGTCAGGTCACGCGGTTGGATCCCCTCCTCGTCGGCGGTCGCCCGTACGGACCGGTCGGACCGGTCGGAGCGGTCGGACGCCGAACGGCGCTCTCCGAGGGAGTCGGCGCTCCCGTCCGCAGCGGAGGCCGTGGCCGCGGGGGCGAGGGTCAGGATGAGCGCCGCGACGAGCGGGAGCACGCCGAACCGGCGGGCGGGACGTGACGACATCGGTGAGCCCTCGGGCTGTTCGGGGATCACCCGGGCGAGCGGGCGATCGACGCCGGAGGTCGCCGACGCCCGCGGAGTCTGACGGACCGGGCGGCCGGGCGGGCGGAGGAGGCTCCGGAGAGGACGCGGCTGCGCGGACCTCGCGCACGACCCTGCCCGCCGCGTTCACGTGCGCACACCCCGGCGCGCCGCTCAGGCTTCGTCGACGCGCATCGGTGCAGCGGGGAACCGACGGCCGTAGCTGACGCGCTCCAGCGTCAGCCCGTGGGGCGGCGCGACCCGGGCCAGCTCCCGACGGTCCCGCGCCGCGAGCACCTCGGCGACGCGCTCCGGCTGCCACCCGCCACGGCCGACCTCGACCAGGCACCCGACGATGGCGCGCACCTGGTTGTGGCAGAACGCCGCGCCCGCGAGCCGCACCGAGATCCGGCCGGGTGCGGGCCGCGAGATGGCGATGCGGTCGAGGCGCCGGACCGACGAGCGGCCGGGCACCCGCCGGCAGAACGCGGCGAAGTCGTGCTGACCGATCAGGGCCGCTGCCGCTCGTCGCATCGGACCGATCGCGAGCGGCACCCCGATGTGCCAGCGGTCGAACCGTTCGAGCGGCGCGGCGGTGTCGGCGTCGACCAGCCGGTAGCGGTACACGCGGCCGGTCGCCGAGCGGCGGGCATCGAAGTCCGCCGGGACGCGCCTCACCCCCCAGACCGTGATCGGGGGCCCGACCAGACCGTCGATCCTGCGCCGGAGCTCGGGGCTGGTCGGCGAGCCGGCGAGCAGGTCCACGAGCGATCGTTGTGCCACCGCGACCGACGGGTCGACGTCGAGGTGGACGACCTGGGCGAGCGCGTGGACGCCCCGGTCGGTGCGGCCCGCACAGGTGGTGGCGACCGGCTGGCCCAGACAACGCGACAGGGCACCCTCGAGGGTGCCCTGCACGGTGACCTGGTCCGGCTGCCGAGCGAACCCCGCGAACGGCGAACCGTCGTAGGCGAGGTCGATCCGCAGCCGGACCGCGTCGGGCAGCCGCGGAGCGGACCCCGCGACCTCGGTCACTGCGTCTTCTCGTCCTCGCCAGCCTCGTCGGCCGCCTCGGCGTCAGCGGCCTCGTCCGGCGAGTCGCTCTCATCCGCGCTCGAGGGCGAGTCGACCGACTCGGCCGATGCCGGCGAGTCCGCGCTCGCGGGCGAGTCCG
>NZ_JBBEBZ010000096.1:0-4006 GCF_040882075.1 Nitriliruptor sp. | reverse complement strand
ATCACTCGGCGGCGAAGTACTCGTCGTAGATCTCGTCGTACCGGCCGTCGTCGCGCAGGGTCTGCAGGCCGTCGTTCAGCGCGTCGAGCAGACCGTCCTCGCGCTCGTTGGCGACCGCGAAGCCGTAGGACTCACCCGTGTCGTACTCCTCGACCAGTTCGACCGAGTCGTCGGTGCGGGCACGCTCGGCGTTGACCGGCTGGTCCTGCAGGATGGCGTCGACGCTGCCGGAGACCAGCGCGGCGAACAGGTCACCGGTGTTCTGGAACTCGACGAGCTCGGCACCCTCGGGCGCGTTCTCCTCGGCGTAGGTCTGACCGGTGGTCGACACCTGCACGCCGATGCGCTTGCCGTCGGTGTCCTCGAGGCTGGCGATGTCCGAGTCGGCGTTCACGAGCAGGCTCTGCAGCGACTCGTAGTACGAGTCGGTGAAGTCGAGGTTCTCCTCGCGCTCGTCGTTGATCGTCATCGCGGACGCCGCGACGTCGCACTGGTCGGTGGCGAGCGCCGTGCCGTTCTCGATGGTGTCGAAGGTCGTCGCGCGCACCTCGATGCCGTCGAGCCCGAGGTCGTCGGCGATCGCCTGCATCAGGTCGATGTCGAAGCCGGAGAAGCCGGACGGCGAATCGGGGTCCTCGAACTCGAAGGGCTCGTAGGGCAGGTCCGAGCAGATCGACAGCGTGCCCTCGGTCAGGAGGGTGAAGTCGGCGGCAGCTTCGCCATCGCCGCCGTCATCGGTGCTCTCGGCGCCGTCCTCGGTCGTGTCGGGTTCGGGGTCGTCACCGCCGCCACAGGCGGTCGCGGTGAGCGCGAGAGCGGCGAGCAGCGCGCTCGCGCGACGGGTGGTCAGGCGCATGGGTTCCTCCAGCGGTCTCGGGAGCGGGGCGGCAGCGGACGGGTCCGGAGACCTACGACCGCGGTCGGAGGCTCCCGACCATAGCGAGGGACCCGGTCCGGCGAGGATGCCCGAGCGCGGCCAGGTCAGCTCTCGAACTGCTCGATGACCCGCTCGGCGACCTGCTTCATCGTCTGCCGGCGCTCCATCGCCTGGCGCTGCACGAAGCGGAACGCCTCGGCCTCGGACATGCCCTCCTTCTCCTGCAGCAGCCCCTTGGCCCGTTCGACGAGCTTGCGGGCCTCGAGGCGGCCCTGGAGGTCGTCGACCTCGCGTTCGAGGCCGGAGAGCTCGCGGAAACGCCCCGCAGCGATCTCGACGGCCGGGAGCAGATCATGCTTCTGGAACGGCTTGACGAGGTAGGCCATCGCCCCTGCACGCCGGGCCTTCTCCACCAGGTCACGCTGGCTGAACGCGGTCAGGATGAGGATCGCGGACAAGCGGTCCTTGGCGATCTCCTCGGCGGCCTGGATGCCGTCCATCACCGGCATCTTGACGTCGAGGATGACCAGATCCGGCAGCAGCTCGCGCGTGAGCCGCACGGCGGAGGCTCCATCGGCCACCTCGGCGACGACCTCGAAGCCCTCCTCCTGGAGCATCTCCTTGAGGTCGAGACGGATCAGCGCCTCGTCCTCGGCGATCAGGACACGCGTCGGCCGGGCCTCGTGGGCACCCTCTGGGGCGGTGGTCTCGGTCACTCGTCGTCCTCAGCCGTGTGCGGTGTCCAGCTCCGAGAGCCGGTCGAGGAGGCGGTCGCGCTCGGTGAGCAGGTCCGTCACCTCCCGACGGGCTTCGTCGAGCAGCGCGGTGTGTCGATCCAGATCCGTTCGTGCTTCCCGCCACTCACGGTCCGCGAGCGGCGTCTCCGCCACCAGCTTGCGTGTCTCGGCGTCCCCGGCGACGTCGCCCAGGTAGCTCACCTGCTCGACGAGTACGCGCTCGTTGGCCCGGACCCGTCGCAGCTGCTCCTGGATCCGCACCAGGCGCTCGCGCACCTTCGTCGTCTCACGTCCGGTCGTCGCGTCGCCCTCGTTCCCGCGGGTATCGGTTCCGGACGGATCCGGGCCAGGCGTTCGGTCGGACCGACCGGGCGCGCGACGTTACTCGCGCACGGCGACCTCGACCAAACATCGGGTGGTAGCCCGGGTGGGATTCGAACCCACACGCCCCGAAGGGCAAGGGCTTTTGAGGCCCTCGCGTCTGCCTACTCCGCCACCGGGCCGCGACGGCGTACGCCGTGCGGAGGCGCATCCTACCGGCGCCCGATGTTCCGGCCGCAGTAGGTGTCGGTCAGCGCGTGGCAGGTCGGACAGAGCAACCGGAGGTTCTCGATGAGGTTGTTCGAGCGGTCCCCGTCGATGTGATCCAACTGCAACGGTATGGACCCGTCGAGCCACTTCTCGAGCTCGCAGCGTTCGCACCTCGGCTCGAGGTAGCCCTCGTCGATGAGTCGGAGACGCAGGGAGCTGGTCGAGCCGATCTCACGCTCGCGAACGAGGAGCTCCGCCAACGGTCTTCGCGTCCGGTGAGTGCGGTGTCCCTCTGCCCAGCGACGGCCGCGGAGATCCTCCGCCGGAAGGCCCAGAGCATCGATGCGTTCCCGGATGCGACGTCGCTCGGCGTGCGAGCCAGACGGTACGCCAAGTCGGCGCATCACCTCGCTGATGCTCCGTGCTCCCGGCATCGCGCCGATCAGATCGTCATCGGACCACGGCGTCCGACCTGGGGCGCTCGTTCCCCCGCGGGGGTCGCGCGTGAAGTGGCTGGTATCGAGGTCGAGCCGCCCGATGTGCTCACGCATGCGTTGCCAGGCTCCCCCACCGACCTGCAGGCCCAGTTCACGGAACACGCCGGCCAGGGTCGTCGCGTTCGCGACGACACGCTGCAGTTCGTCATCGCTCCACGTCCTCGGTGCACCACCGTCACGGCTCGGGAGGTGCGAGGTGTCGAGATCGAGTTCTGCGGCCCGGCGCCGAGCGGCGACCAGACTTGCACCGCTTCGACCCCGGAGGCCGAGCGAGCGGAGCACAGCGCTCCAGTTCAGCGACGAAGCCACCGCGGCTCGGAGGTCGTCGTCGGTCCAGGTGCGTCGAGGCACGGACAGGGTCGTCTCTCCGCCGGATCCCGCCGGCGGGTGCGGCCGCCCCCACGGTCGCTGACGGCACCACGCTACCCGTGACCCGTGACACCGACGAGGAGGGCCGTCCGCTCGGGTGGCGTGCCGGCGGACCGGTGAGCGACCGGTCGACTGGCCGGATGGACCCCGCCTCCCGTATGGTGGATGACCACATCCCCACGACGAGCGTGCCTCAGCTCGGACGATGCCCGTCGGCCGCAACGGCCGACGTCCCGGCAGGGCAGCCGGATCCGCCGTCCCGCGAGCTCCCGCACGTCCCCCCGAGCTCGACGACGGAAGCGGTCCCCCGGTGGCGTTCTTCACCGACTACCTCGCCGATCCCTTCACGCGCGACATCCTCGTCGAACTGTCGCTCGAACACGTGTTCCTGACCCTGATCCCCATCGCCATCGCCATCGTGATCGGGCTCACCCTGGGCGTGATCGCCGTCCGGTTCTCGTACACCCGCCAGGTGATCCTCAACACCACCTCGACGTTCCTGACCTTCCCCTCGCTCGCGCTGTTCTCGTTGTTCATCCCCCTGGTGGGCATCGGCTACAAGCCAGCGATCATCCCCCTCTCCATGTACGCCCTGCTCCCGATCGTTCGGAACACGGTCACGGGGCTCGGCGGGGTCGATGCTGCCATCGTCGAGTCCGCACGCGGCATGGGCATGGGGGCGGGGCGTCGGCTGATGCGCATCGAGCTCCCGACCTCCTGGCCGGTCATCCTCACCGGCATCCGGGTCTCGACCCAGCTGGTGATCGGCATCGCCGCCATCGCGGCCCTCGTCGGCGGCCCCGGTCTCGGCAACGAGATCCTCGGAGGCATCCGGAGCATCGGCTCACCCGGTGCGCTGGAACGGCTGCTCGGTGGCACCTTGGCCATCGCCGCGCTCGCGATGCTCTTCGACCTCCTCTACCTCGGCATCGGCCGACTCACCATCCCGCGAGGCCTCCGTGACTGACCAGACCACCACCACCACCACCACCACC
>NZ_JBBEBZ010000095.1:0-4032 GCF_040882075.1 Nitriliruptor sp. | reverse complement strand
GTGCCGGCATGCCGGCACCCCGTCCGGCCTTCGCGCTCGACGATGTCCCCTACGCCTACCTCTGCCTCGCGGCCCTCGCGCTGGTGTGGGTCATCGACCGCCGGGTCACCGCCTCCAAGGCGGGTCGAGCCATCCGTGCCCTCCGGGACTCCGAGCGTGTGGCGGCCTCCTGGGGCATCAACGTCACCGGCTACAAGCTGCTGGCGTTCGTCATCTCCGGTGCGGTCGCTGGTCTCGCAGGCGCCCTGTTCGCCTCCATCGAGCAGATCGTCTCCAACCTGACCTTCAGCTTCACGCTGTCGCTGACCTTCCTGTTCATGGCCGTCATCGGCGGCGTCGGGTCACGCATCGGCGTGGTCATCGGTGCGGCACTGATCGGGTCGATGCCGTTCGTCCTCGACCGCGTGTCGGAGAACAACCCCGGCTTCCCGGTCGACGGTTCGGCCGCCACGGTCGTGACCGCGCTGCTGCTGTTGCTCGTCCTCGTCCGGTTCCCGGGCGGCATCGCCCAGCTCCTCGGTGGTGTCGTCCGCTGGTGCAGCTTCCGCCCCTGGAAGGCCACCAACCGTGCCGCCGCTCCGACCCCCACCGGAGGTGACCGTGGCCGCCCGTGATGCGATCGCCGCGACCGTGATCCCGCCCGACGAGGTGACCCGCCCCCGTCCGGACGGGCCGCCCGACGCGCCCGTACCGATCCTGTCCGCCGAGGGCGTCGGGATCCGCTTCGGCGGTCTCCAGGCGCTCGAGGACGTCTCGGTCGCGGTCAACGACGGCGAGATCGTCGGGCTCATCGGGCCGAACGGTGCCGGGAAGACGACCTTCTTCAACTGTCTGACGGGCTTCTACTCGCCCAACACCGGGACCGTCCGGATCCGCGGCGAGGACGTCACCGGCCTGCGACCGGACCAGCGGACGGCCCTCGGCATCGGCCGGACCTTCCAGCAGGTCGGCCTCGTGCGCTCCTTCACGGTGCTGGAGAACCTGCTCGTGGCCCAGCACCGCGGCGTCGGGTACGGGATCGCCGCCGGGTTGCTCGGTACCCCCTCGAGCCGCATCGAGGAACGTGAGCTGCGTGAGCGCGCCCACATCGTGCTCGACCAGCTGGGTCTGGCGCACCTCGCGGACGAGCCGCTCAGCGGTCTGTCCTACGGCATGCTCAAGCAGGTCGAGGCCGCCGCCGTGCTGGCCACCGACCCCGAGGTCCTCCTGCTCGACGAACCGCTGGCAGGGCTCGGTCCGGAGGAGGCCGAGACCTTCGGGGACCGCCTGCTCGGCCTGCGGCGCGATCTCGGGCTGACGATCGTCATCATCGAACACCACGTGCCGTTCATGCTCCGCGTGTGCGACTACGTGTACGTGCTGAACTTCGGCAAGCTCCTCGCCGAAGGTCTGCCCGACGACATCCGCGGGAACCGTGCCGTAGCCGAGGCCTACCTCGGTGCCGGCGCGGTCAGCCTGGCGTGAGGAGCGGCGAGGTGGTCACCGTGACCGACGACACCCACGACGAGGGCGAGGCCCTCGAGCTCGACCACGTCGAGTGGCAGCAGGACGACGACGGGACCGAGTGGTTCGTCCACGAGGGCTGGCGCTACGAGCTCGACGACGACGGGTACGCCTACGCGGTCTCCGAGGTGAGCGAGACGGACGAGGCGTCGCCGCCCAGCGCGACGGACGGAGATGACGCGTCGGCGGGGGAGGGCAGCGTGCAGGTCCTCGACGCGACGACCGCGATCCCCCCCGTCCGCCGCCCGGCGAGCGCCGAGATCCGTGAACCCGCTCCGGCCACCGCGCCGGCACCGGACGACGGGAGCAGCCCGCTGCTGCGCCTGTCCGGCGTGCGGTCCGGGTACGGCCCGCTGCCGGTCCTCCACGGCGTCGACCTCGACGTCCACGAGGGCAAGACCGCCGTGCTCTTCGGACTGAACGGTGCGGGCAAGACCACCACCGCCATGAACGTCTGCGGCGCCCTACCGACCTGGGAGGGCTCGATCGAGTTCGACGGCCAGGACGTCACCAAGTGGAACACCAAGCGGTGTGTCGACGCCGGCATCGTGATGGTCCCCGAGGGCCGGCGGGTCTTCCCGGAGCTCTCGGTCGAGCGCAACCTGCAGGTCGGCTCCTGGAGCCAACGCAAGGACGGGGACTGGGTCGCATCCCAGCGCGAACAGGTCCTCGACTACTTCCCCCGGCTACGGGAACGCCTCGTACAGCTGGCGGGGACCCTCTCCGGCGGCGAGCAGCAGATGCTGGCCATCGCTCGCGGGCTCATGGCCAAGCCCAAGCTGCTGATCGTCGACGAGGCATCGATGGGCCTGGCGCCAGTCATCGTCAAGGACGTCTTCGAGATCGTGCGCGCCATCAACGCCGACGGCGTGACGGTGCTCCTGATCGAGCAGAACGTGGGCGCCCTCGATGTCGCCGACCTCGGGGTGGTCATGTCGCAGGGCCGGATCGTCAAGACCTTGTCCGGAGCCGAGCTGACGGACCGCAGCGTGGTGTCCAAGCTCCTCATGGGGTGACGGACCGTCACGCTGCGCCACCTGACGCGTTGTTGCAGGTACAGCTGCCGCCGACCGGGCGGTGGAGGATGGGAGTTCGACCGTGAAGAACCTCTTCGACCCGAGCAAGCTGCCGGTTCAAGCGGCGGTCGGTCTGGCCGTCGCCGGCTTCGTGCTGATCACGCTCGGTTGGAACGGTGCGGCGAGCGTCGATTTCACCCAGGGCCAGCTCCCGTTCCTGATCTCCGGGGGCGTGGCCGGGCTCGCGCTCGTGCTCGTCGGGTTGACCATGGCGCTGGTCAACGAGATGCGGCGTTCCACGACCGCCGTGCTCGCCAAGCTCGAGCAGCTCGCCGACCGCACCCTCGAGGCCGCCGGGCCGTCGGTGGTCCCCGGATCGGGACCGCACGTCGTGGCAGGACGCACGACCTACCACCTGCCCACGTGCCGCCTGGTGGTCGAACGCGACGACCTGCAGACCATGAGCCCGCAGGAGGCTGGCGAGCGAGGACTGGCGCCCTGCCGCATCTGCGACGCGAGCCAGGCGACCGCCTGACGCGAGGCTCACACCGCCACCAGCGGCACCAGCGTGCGCGCTGAGCGCGGAGAGGTCCGCGGTTTGCGCATCCACGACCGGTGGGGGTAGCTTGCCTCTCACGCGGGACGCCGGTTCGCCGGAACGCCCCGCACGCGCCCCCTCGGGGGCACGCTCCTTCAACTCGGAACCCGGCCGGCCCACCAGCTGGACCAGCTTCGAAGCTCACCGCCGAGCGATCGGCGAGGCGCCCGGAGCCCAGCCAGGACCACCGAGTCCGAGTTGACAGCATCGAGAAGCAGCGGGTACGTTACCCGCTCCGCTCGGCAGGCCGCGAAGTCCGCCGAGTTGGTCGCTCCACTACGACGCGCTAGGCTCACCGAGCCGCGCATCGCATGAGCGACGTAGCAGGCGGAGTCTCCTTCGGAAGCCGGCCCATTTCACCGTGGGCGGAACCCGAAGGTCCGCGACCCCGCTCCTTGAGAACTGCACAGGGTGCCAAAAGCCAGTGACGCACCGATGCGAATCGGTGCATCCCCGTCGATCGGGACGCGCTCGCGAGAGCGCCGAAAGATCGTCGAGTAAAAAGTAGTACCCTTAAGATGAAGAGGGATCAGCTGGTCGTTCGCGACCGGCGTCCTCTCCGTCCATTGATCGACGCTCTTGTAGCAACGATCTCTCAACGGAGAGTTTGATCCTGGCTCAGGACGAACGCTGGCGGCGGGTTTAACACATGCAAGTCGAGGGTCGAAACCTCCTTCGGGAGGCTGAAACCGGCGAACGGGTGAGTAACACGTGAGGAACCTACCCTCTGCTCCGGGATAACCACGGGAAACCGTGGCTAATACCGGATGCTCCGCGCAGATCGCATGATCAGCGTGGGAAAGCTCCGGCGGCAGAGGACGGTCTCGCGGCGTATCAGCTAGTTGGTGGGGTAACGGCCTACCAAGGCGACGACGCGTAGCTGGAGTGAGAGCTCGAACAGCCACACTGGGACTG
>NZ_JBBEBZ010000094.1:0-26199 GCF_040882075.1 Nitriliruptor sp. | reverse complement strand
CTCGACCAGGAGGTCGCGCTCGCCCAGGGCGTCAACGTCGGCCGGATGTTCGGGCTGTCGTGGGCGATGTCGGGCGCGCTCGCCGCGCTCGCGGGCATGTTCGTCGGCACCGGCGGCGGTGGTGTCGAAGCGACCACGGCGTTCGTGGCGCTCAAGGCCCTGCCGGTGATCATCCTCGGCGGGCTCGACTCCATCCGTGGGGCGCTGATCGGCGGGCTCTTCATCGGCGTGGCGGAGTCCATCACGCGCAACTACGCCGCGACCCTCGCGCCGATCGTCGGCGCCAACGTCGACGTCGTCGTGCCCTACATCATCATGATCATCGTGCTGATGGTCCGCCCCTACGGGCTGTTCGGCACCCCGGAGGTCCACCGTGTCTGACCACCACCAGTCGCGGGACGACGCCCAGCTCCCCGCGGGGATGCCGTGCCACCTGAAGGGGTCGCTGTGACCGAGCAAGCCACCTCACCGCTCGCCGGGGTCAAGCGCCGCATCATGCGCCGAGGCCGTCCCGAGCTGTACACCGAGTACGCCACGGACCAGTCGCTGCTGAACACGCCGGGCAAGCGCTCGTCGACGGCGGTGCTGCTGGTGATCGCCGTGCTGGCACCGTTCCTGCTCAGCCGCGACCTCACGAGCCTGCTCTCCACGGCGTTCATCTTCGCCATCGGCGCGATCGGGTTGAACCTCGTCACCGGCTACGCCGGCCAGGTGTCGCTCGGCCACGCGTTCTTCGTCGGGCTCGGCGCGTTCACCGCAGCGTTCGTCGGTGGTCCGGCGTCCGGGTCGTTGCGTGGTCTCGGCCTCGACATGTGGATCTGGTTGCCGGCGGCGGGGCTCGTCGCCGCGCTCGTCGGGTTCCTGGTCGCACCGCTGGCGGCCCGGGTCCGCGGCCTGTACCTGGCGATCCTCACGCTCGGGCTGGTGTTCATCGGCGAGCACCTGTTCAAGGAGCTGCGCACCTTCACCGGTGGCCCCGGCGTCGGACGCCGCGCTGCGCCGCCGGTCGTCTTCGGCTTCGACCTCAACGCCCGCCAGACGATCCTCGGCATCGAGCTCACCGGATCGCAGCTGTACTACCTGTTCAGCCTGCTCATGCTGGTGCTCCTGGCCATCGGTGCGCGGAACCTGGCTCGCTCGAAGGTGGGGCGCGCGTTCGCCGCGGTCCGCGACCGCGACATCGCCGCCGAGGTCATGGGCGTGCCATTGACCCGGACCAAGGTGCTGGCCTTCACCGTGTCGTCGTTCTACGCCGGCATCTGCGGTGGGCTCCTGGCGGTCACCTTCGGGCAGCCGACCCCCGAGAACTTCAACCTGACCCTGTCGGTGATCTTCCTGGCGATGATCCTCGTCGGCGGCGTCGCCACGATCTCGGGCGCCATCATCGGCGCGATCGTGATCCAGATGCTGCCGCGGTTCGTGCAGTGGCTGTCGGGCTACGTCCCCGGCATCTCGCGCAGCTCGCAGGGAGGGATCGTCTCGGTCGACCAGCTCGAGGGCATCCTGTTCGGTGCCCTGATCGTGCTGTTCCTCGTGATCGAGCCGCGTGGCCTGTTCGGCCTGTGGCTGCGGATCCGCAACTACTGGAAGGCCTGGCCCTTCTCGTACTGAGCTTCGCCGGACCGCACGGTACGGCGCGAATGCTCCCCAAGCTACGACCGCGGTCGTAGAGTGGGGGTAGGAACGTCCGTCCGGCACCGCGGGACGGTTCTGGGAGACCCTTCATCGATCAGGAGGTCGAAGGGATATGCGGGACAACAAGCGATGGCGGCGACACGCCGCCGCGCTGTGTGCGGTCGCCCTTGTGGCGAGCGCGTGCGGCGGAGATGGTGACGACGACGGCGCGGCCGACGATGGCCAGACCGCGACCGACGACGGTGGCGACGACGGCGGCAGCGGCGAGATCGCGACCGACGTGGGTGTCACCGACGAGCCGTGCGACAACGCGGTCAACGAGGACAACGGCTGCATCTACCTCGGTGTGCTGTCCGACCTGACCGTCGGTCCGTTCGCGCCGCTCGCTGTGCAGATCGTCGAAGGTCAGCGTGCCTTCTGGCAGCGCGTGAACGAGGAAGGCGGTATCGGCGGGTACGACATCGACATCGACACCTACACCCGCGACAACGAGTACAACCCGCAGACCCAGTCGCAGCTCTACAACGAGATCGAGCCCGAGATCCTCGCGCTCGCTCAGACGCTCGGCACGCCGCCGACCGAGGCGATCCTGCCCGACATGGACGCGGACAACGTCGTCGGTATCCCGGCGTCGTGGTGGTCCGGCTGGAACTTCGAGGACTCCGACAACGGTCTGATCCTCGAGTCCGGGTACTCGTACTGCGTCGAGTCGCAGATCGGCCTCGACTGGTCCAACGAGAACGAGGGCGAGATCGGCACCGTCCAGGCCGTCGGCTACCCCGGTGACTACGGCGGTGACGCTGCTGCTGGCGCCGAGGTGTGGGCCGAGGCGACCGGGGCCGAGTACATCGGCTTCGCCGAGACCGGTCCGAACGCGCTCGTCGGCTCGCAGGACGCGGCCGTGAACCAGGTCGTGCAGGGCGGCGCGGACGTGGTCGTCCTCGCGGTCGGCCCGGCTGAAGCCGCCGAGATCGTCGGTGGCGCTGCCGCTGGTGGGTACCAGGGTCGCTTCATGGGCTCGGTCCCGACCTGGAACCCGGCGCTGATGGACTCCCCGGCCGCTCCGGCGCTCGAGGCGATGTTCACCCACGTCGGTCCCTGGGAGGCCTTCACCGGCGAGTCCGAGGCGCACCAGGCGATGCAGGCCGCCCTCGGTGAGGGTGAGCTTCCCGGCAACGACGGCTACACCTTCGGGTGGATCTGGTCGTACCCGATGAAGTCCCTGCTCGAGACGGCCGCCGACAACGGCGACCTGACCCGTCAGGGTGTCCGTGACGCGGTCAACGGTCTGACCGTCGACTACGAGGGCGCGCTCCCCGAGCGCACCTTCGGTGAGGGCGGGTCGGACGTCCGCACCGCCGTCATCTCCAAGCCGGACTCGGACGAGCCCCTGCGGCTGCGTACCGAGGAGACCGGTGTGACCGGCGCCACGGCGGACGAGTTCGCCTACGAGTCGCGTTGCTCCGGCTGACCGAGCCGGACAGCGAAGCACCACACGGTGGGGCGGCTTCCGGGCCGCCCCACCGGCGTGTCCGGACCCGAGCGCCCGTCGACGCACCGTGGCCACCCTGAGCGGTGACCCGCGCGTCAGGGTCGTCTCGGGGTTCGCCCTGATGGCAGGACGGGCGTGCGGATGCGAGGCTGTGCTCCACGCCGGCACCGCGGCGTCCCGATCTGGAAGGAAGGTGGCCACCGTGTCCACCCCGTACCCCGACCCGCCCGACCCGCCCGACCCGCCCGACCCGCCCGACCCGCCCGAACCGACCGGCCCCCCGAGCGCCGGCGGCCCCCCGAGCGCCGGCGGCCCCCCGAGCGCCGGCGGCCCCCCGAGCGGTGGCGGCCCTGCGCCGCACCGCAGCGGCCTGACCAGCGAGACCCGCGGCTGGGGTGTGGCCGCTCACCTGTCGGCGTTCGTCGGCGCCTGGGTGTTCCTGGCGTTCCTCGGCCCGCTGGTGGTGTGGATGCTCGGCCGGGAGCGCCACGGCTTCATCGACCACCACGGCAAGGAAGCCTTGAACTTCAACCTCACGTTCCTGCTGATCGGTGTGGTCGGCGGTGTCCTGGCCTTCCTCGGCGCGGTCGTGACCCTCGGCTTCGGCCTGATCGTGATCGTCCCGCTCGCCGCGCTGCTCGGGATCGTGTGGATCGTGCTGCCGATCATGGCGTCGGTGAAGGCGTGGGACGGCGAGAGCTACCGCTACCCGCTGACCATCCGGTTCGTGAGCTGAACTGCCGTCCACACCCGGCCGGCTGAGGCGTCCCTGAGCTGTCGGTGGCCCGGCGTACCCTGGTCGGCCCGCCGTGCCACCCACCGCCAGGTCCTCACGTGCCCGTTGATCGCGCTGCGCCCCGCGCTCGGGGCGACTCGCCCCTGCTCGAAGGTCTCAACCCCGCCCAGCGCGAGGCCGTCGAGACCGTCGAGGGGCCGCTGCTGGTCGTCGCTGGTGCCGGATCCGGCAAGACCCGGGTGCTCACCCAGCGGATCGCCCACCTGATCCGCGACCACGACGTCGATCCGTTCTCGCTGCTGGCGATCACCTTCACCAACAAGGCCGCCAACGAGATGGCCGGACGCGTCGGCCACCACGTGGGCGGCCGTGTCGCTGACAAGATGTGGGTGACCACCTTCCACAAGACCGGTGTCCGGCTGCTCCGGCGTGAGCTGCCTCGGCTCGGGTACAAGAGCGGCTTCACGATCTACGACGCGCAGGACAGCCTGCGCCTGGTCACGCAGATCGCCAAGGACCTCGGCGTCGACGACCGCCGCCTGCCACCTCGCGGCATCCGCGACGCCATCAGCCGCGCCAAGGACGGACTGCTCGACCACGAGACCTACGCGCAGCGGGCCGGCGGCTGGCCCGAGGAACAGATCGCCGACGTCTACCGGGCCTACGAGGACCGGCTCCGGCGCGCCAACGCGCTCGACTTCGACGACCTGATCGTCAAGACCGTCGAGGTGCTGCAGCTGTTCGACGGTGTCCGCGAGCATTACCAGCGCCGGTTCGCGCACCTGATGATCGACGAGTACCAGGACACCAACCGGGCCCAGTACCACCTCGTGCAGCTGCTGACCGGTCCCGACCGCAACGTGATGGTGGTCGGCGACCCACAGCAGGGCGTCTACGGCTGGCGAGGCGCCACCATCAAGAACATCCTCGATTTCGAGACCGACCACCCCGACGCGCGGGTGGTCGTCCTCGACCGCAACTACCGCTCGACCCAGACCATCCTCGACGTCGCCAACGCCGTCATCGCGTCCTCCCCGGTCGAGCGGCGCGCCGAGCTGTGGACCGATCGCGAGGTCGGCGCCCCGGTCGTCCGCTACCGCGCCGACGACGAGCGCGACGAGGCCGCGTTCGTCTCCGAGGAGGTCGAGCGGCTCGTCGAGGGTGTCGGTTCCGCCGACGCTGGCCCCGGCGGGCGGCGCTACACCTTCGACGACGTCGCGGTCTTCTACCGGACCAACGCGCAGTCCCGGGTGCTCGAGGACGTGCTGCTGCGGGTCGGCACCCCCTACAAGGTCGTCGGTGGGGTGCGCTTCTACGAGCGCAAGGAGGTCAAGGATCTCCTCGCCTACCTGCGCCTGCTGGTCAACGAGGCCGACGACGTGTCCGCCCGTCGCGTCATCAACACCCCACGGCGAGGTGTCGGGGACCGGACCATCGAGGCGCTCGACTGGCACGCCCGCCGCGAGGGCACCTCGTTCCTGGCCGCCGCCCGCGACGCCGACCAGGTCCAGGGCCTCGCCGCGCGCGCCATCGGCGCCGTCGACGCGTTCGTGCAGCTGCTCGACGGCCTCCGCACCGAACTCGACCACGACGTGCCGCTGCCGGACCTGCTCGATCACGTCCTCGACCGCACCGATTACCTCCGCGAGCTGCAGGCCGAACGCACCATCGAGGCGCTCGGTCGCGTCGAGGTGGTCGAGGAGCTCGGATCGGTGGTCCGCGAGTTCTGGGAGAGATCGGCACCTCCAGGGAGAGGCGCCGAGCGTGACGCGGGCACGCGGACGGGCCCCGAAGCCCTGGCGGCCTTCCTCGAGTCGGTGACCCTCGTCAGCGATGCCGACCAGCTCGACGACGAGGACGCCGACGGCGCCGTGACGCTGATGACCCTGCACACCGCCAAGGGGCTCGAGTACCCGATCGTGTTCCTCGTCGGGCTCGAGGACGGGGTGTTCCCGCACGTGCGGAGCCTCTCCGACCCCCAGCAGCTCGAGGAGGAACGCCGGCTGGCCTACGTCGGGTTCACCCGCGCCCAGGACCGGCTCTACCTCACGCACGCCGACCACCGGACCCTGTGGGGCGGGACCTCCTACAACCCGCCGTCACGCTTCCTCGATGACCTGCCCGCCGACCTGGTCGAGCACCGGGGTGCCTCACGCACCACCTCCGCCGCGAAGCGTGCGCGGGACCGCGAGGTCGTCGAGCTCGCCGGCGCGGAGTTCCGCACCGGCGACACGGTGGTGCACACCAAGTTCGGCGAGGGCCGCATCTCGGCGCTGTCGGGGGAGGGGGAGAAGGCCGAGGCGACGGTCGACTTCCTCGACCACGGCCGCAAGCACCTGGTGCTCGCCTACGCGCCGCTGGTCAAGGCGTGACCGACCTGGTGACCGCCTTCGGGCTGATCGCGCTGGCGGAACTCGGGGATAAGTCGCAGCTGCTCGCCCTCAGCTTCGCGACCCGGTACCGGTGGTGGCAGGTCCTGGTCGGGGTCGCGGTGGCTGCGGCGTTGCTGCTCGGCCTGTCGGCCGCCGTCGGCGGGGTGCTCGGCAGCGCGCTGCCGACCCGGGGCATCGCGGCGGTCGGCGGGGTGCTCTTCCTCGGCTTCGCGGTGTGGACCTGGCGTGACGACGATGGTGGCGACGGCGTCGGCGAGGCTGGCGAGGCTGGCGAGGCTGGCGAGGCTGGCGAGGCTGCTGGGGTCGCTGACGACGGCACGGCCGAGGGTCGCGGCGCGGACGCTCGCGCTCGTCGCTCGGTCATCGTCACGATCGTGGTGGCGATGGTGGTCGCCGAGCTCGGCGACAAGACGATGCTCGGCACGGCTGCGCTGGCCTCCAGCCGGGCACCGGTGATGGTCTGGATCGGTGCGACGGCCGGGATGACCGCCGCGTCGGCCGTCGCCATCGCGGTCGGTCGGCTCCTGCACCGCCGGCTGCCGGCGGACCGGCTCCGACAGCTGTCGGCGGTCGCGTTCGCCCTGTTCGGCATCCTGCTGCTCGTCGAGGCCCTCCGCGGCTGACGGACCGGTTCGCCGCTCGGCCCGGCCCGTCGGACCGGCCGTCCGGGCTGCCGGCGACCTCGAACCTCTGGTACCCCCTGGCACCGCGGAGCACCGCTCCGCCGGCCACCCCCACCACCCCCACCACCCGCACCGAACTTCGACCTCCACACCCTCCGACCGGAGAGCTCCCACGTGGCACGCCGCAAGCAGGTCTCGACCAGCCGGGTCATCGCCGCCGACCGCCAGGCCATCTTCGACGTCATCGCCGATCCGGCGATGCACCCCGTGATCGACGGGGCCGGGTGGGCCGAGGTCACCGGTGTCCAGGACGGCACACCGGAGCGCCTCAGCGACGGCGCCCGCTTCGGGATGGAGATGAAGCTCGGAGCGCCGTACCCGATCCTCAACACCGTGGTCGAGTTCGAGGAAGGCACCCTGATCGCCTGGCGCCACTTCCACGGCCACCGCTGGCGCTACGAGCTCGAGGACGTCGACGGTGGCACCCAGGTGACCGAGACCTTCGACTGGTCCACCGCCAAGGCCAAGCTGCCGCTCGAGCTGGCGCGGATCCCGAAGCGGAACCTGCGCGGCATGGAGCGCACCCTCGCCAACCTCGAGCAGCTGGTCACCTCCGGCAAGGTCTGACCTCGGCGGTCAGCTGCAGCCGGCGGGGACCGTGTCGTCCGTGGGCGTGGGCGGCGTGGTCGCGGCGGTCGGGTCGACGTAGAGGATCCCGTCCGAGGTGAGCGTCGGGTGCTCGGCGAACGAGGCCGTCCCGCCCGTGCCGCGGCCGGTGAGCGACCACACCTCGCCGTCCGGGGACTCGAGACGGCGTGACGCCTCGCAGTAGGTGACGTCGGCCGGCGCATCGAAGGCGCGGATGCGACCGCCGAGGCCGACCAGCAGCACGTCGAGGTCGCCGTCGTGGACGACCTGGCCCGCGACCGCGTCGACGGGTCCGATCTCGACGAACGGCGGGTCGGGCGCGCCGCCTCCGCGGGTGAGCAGCAACACCCCCGCGACCACGACGACCACCCCGGCCAGCAGCGAGGCCACGATCCACTGGACCCCGAGGGGGGCGCGCAGCACGATCTTGCGCGCACGCTTCGCGGCCCGTTCGGGCAGGTACCCGCCCGGGCCGAAATCGGGGGCGGGAACAGGGTCAGGGTCGGGGCGCTGGTCGGTCACGGGGCGGACGGTACCGCCCGCCCGCCCTCCACCACCATCTCGGCGCCGTGGGCGCTGATGGTGGCCACCGGTGCTGGCCGGGTTCGCAGCCGTTCTCCGGCGGCGACTACCCTCGGCCCGTCGCCCACCCTCGGGTGACCAGCGTCCAGGCAGGGAGAGCGAGAGATGGCGGTCCGCGTCGTCGTGGCCAAGCCGGGCCTGGACGGGCACGATCGAGGCGCCAAGGTCGTCGCCCGCGCGCTCCGTGACGCGGGCTTCGAGGTCATCTACACCGGCCTGCACCAGACGCCCGACCAGATCGTCTCCGCTGCGCTGCAGGAGGACGCGCAGGCCATCGGCCTGTCGATCCACTCCGGCGCCCACCTGACCCTGTTCCCGAAGGTGGTCGCGCTCCTGCGCGAGCAGGGGGCCGACGACGTCGTCGTCTTCGGCGGCGGGATCGTCCCCGCCGAGGACATCGAGACCTTGAAGCAGCAGGGCATCGCCGAGATCTTCACCCCCGGCACGCCCATGAAGACCATCACCGACTGGGTCACCGAGCACGTGGCCGAGCGGGTCTGACACCCACCCGACGGGGCGCTGCGGCGCCCCGTCGCTCGCGTCCGGCGGCTGCCGGCCCGCGAGCCCACCCCCAACCACCACGACAGGAGCCACCCGTGGACCTGGTCGAGTTCCAGGGCAAGCAGCTGTTCGGACGCAACGGCGTCCCGGTGCCGCCCGCCGGTACCGCCTGCCGCAGCGTCAGCGAGGTCGAGGACGCCGCGCGTTCCCACCTCGAGGACGGCACGGCCGCGGTGATGGTCAAGGCCCAGGTCAAGACCGGTGGCCGCGGCAAGGCGGGCGGGGTCAAGTACTGCCCGACGCTCGAGGCCGCCGTCGAGGCCGCCGAGTCCATCATCGGGCTCGACATCAAGGGCCACGAGGTCCGCGTCGTGTGGGTCGAGCCGGCCTCGGACATCGCCGAGGAGTACTACCTGTCGGTGATGCACGACCGCGTCAGCAAGGGCGAGCTCATCATCTGCTCGGTCGAGGGCGGCGTGGACATCGAGGAGGTCAACCGGACCAACCCCGAGGCGGTCGTCAAGCGCACCGTCGCGCCCTCCGAACGTGAGCACGGTCTGCCGCGCGAGATCGCCGACGAGATCATCGCCCAGGCCCGGTTCCCCGAGGAGGTCCGCGACCAGGCCGCCGACCTGCTGGTCAAGCTGTTCGCGGCCTACCTCGCCGAGGACGCGACGCTGGCCGAGATCAACCCGCTGATCCGGACCGAGGACGACCGCATCATCGCGCTCGACTCGAAGGTCACCCTCGACGACAACGCGGCGTTCCGCCACGACGGGTACGACGAGTGGAAGATCGAGGGGCTCGACGCCGACGACCCGCTCGAGGCCGAGGCCAAGGCGAAGGGCATCCAGTACGTCAAGCTGGACGGCCACGTCGGCGTCCTCGGCAACGGTGCCGGGCTCGTCATGGCCACCCTCGACGTCGTCGCCCAGAACGGCGGCCGCGCGGCGAACTTCCTCGACGTCGGTGGCGGCGCCTCGGCGGACGCGATGGCGGAGTCCCTCGGGCTCGTGCTGTCCGACCCGAACGTCAAGAGCGTCTTCATCAACATCTTCGGTGGCATCACCCGCGGCGAGGAGGTGGCGGGCGGCATCGTCGAGGCGACCAAGCGGCTCGGTGATTTCCCGCAGAAGCTGGTGGTCCGGCTCGACGGGACCAACGCCGAGGAGGGTCGTCGCATCCTCGAACAGGCGGACCTGCCGAACGTGGTGTCGAAGCCGACGATGCAGGAAGCCGCCGCCGAAGCCGTCCGTCTCGCGAGCGCCTGAGAGACGTCGCCGAACCGCGCCCGCCGCGGCGCACAGGAGCCAGCAGATGAGCATCTTCATCGACGAGAACACCAAGGTCGTCGTCCAGGGCATCGGGTCCCAGGGCACCTTCCACGCCGAGCGCAACCAGGACTACGGCACCAAGATCATCGCCGGGACCCACCCGAAGAAGGGCGGGTCGACCTGGGAGGGCTTGGACGTTCCGGTCTTCGCGACCGTGGAGGAGGCGGTGTCGGAGGGCGGCGCCAACACCTCGATGGTGATGGTCCCCGCGCCGTTCGCCAAGGACGCCATCGTCGAGGCCTACGAGGCCGGCATCGACACGATCGTGGCGATCACCGAGGGCGTCCCTGTCCACGACATGACCGAGGTCTACGACCTGGTGGTCCGTCGCGGCGGCAAGCGCCTGATCGGCCCGAACTGTCCCGGGCTGATCAGCCCCGGCAAATCCAACGTCGGCATCATCCCGGCCGACATCACCTCGCCGGGCAAGGTCGGGCTGGTGTCGCGCTCCGGCACGCTGACCTACCAGATCATGCACGAGCTGGCGCGGGCGGGCATCGGGATCTCGACCTGCGTCGGCATCGGCGGTGACCCGATCATCGGCACCCAGTTCCTCGACGTCATCCAGGCCTTCGCCGAGGACCCCGAGACCGAGGCGATCGCGTTCGTCGGCGAGATCGGCGGCGCCGAGGAACAGAAGGCCGGCGCCTGGATCCGCGACAACATCCCCGACACCCCCGTCGTCGGCTACATCGCCGGCTTCGAGGCCCCCGCGGGCAAGCAGATGGGCCACGCGGGCGCCATCGTCAAGGAGGGCGGCGAGGGTGGCGAGTCGGCCGCCGAGAAGAAGGAGCTCCTCGAGAGCTACGGGATCTCGGTGGCGATGAACCCCTCCGAGGCCGCCGAGCTCATGATCGCCCGCCTCGGCTGACATCCACGGCGGGCCAGGTCAGGTCAGGTTGACGATCTGGTCCGCGTCGTGGACGACGCGGTCGCGGCCGCCGTCCTTGGCGGCGTACAGGGCTTCGTCGGCGCGGGCGAGGACCGTCGCTCGGTCGACGGCGTGTCCCTCGAGGGTGGCGACGCCGATGGAGATGGTGACGGGCGGCAGCGTCCGCCCGTCGATCGCGGTCAGGCGGAGGGAGGACACCGCCTCGCGGACCCGCTCGCACGCCAGGCGGGCGGCCTCCACGCCGGTCTCCGGCAGGATCAGCGCGAACTCCTCGCCGCCGTAGCGGCACACGACGTCGCTGCCGCGAAGCGTCTGCTGGGCGGCGCGCGCGACGGCCGCCAGCACGCGGTCGCCCGTCGGGTGGCCGTAGGTGTCGTTGACCACCTTGAAGTGGTCGAGATCGAGCAGCGCCACCGACAGCGATCGGGCCTCGCCGCGGTCCTCGCCGCGGGCGACACGCTCGAGCTCCTCGCCGAGCCGCTGCTGCAGGTAGCGGTGGTTGGGCAGACCGGTCACCGCGTCGGTGACGGCCTGGTCGGCGAGCTCGGTCTGCAACCGCGCGTTCTCGAGCAGCATCGAGGCCTGTTCGGCCAGCATCCGCAGGAGCCGTACCTCGCGTACGCGCAGCGTCGGGCCCCGGCCGAAGCGGGCAGCGACCTCGACGGCGACCAGGCCGACGACGTCGCCGTCGATGCCGAGGGGGACCAGCACCAGGGGTGCGCGTTCGCCGAAGTGCTCGACCAGCACCTCCGGGCGGGGGTCGTCGCGGCGGACCGGGTGGACATCACCGCTGCTGAGCGCCGAAGCCACGACCTCCTCGTCCAGCGCCAGCGCCAGGCCGTCGCGGTCGGTGTCGTCCAGCTCGTCGGTCGCGGGCGCCGCCCCCCGGAGCTCGAGCCGGTCGCCCGACGACAACCAGACGGCGCTCGCGCGGTGGCCGAGCCGGACCACGAGCAGCTCCGCCAGGGAACCGGCGACCGCGTCCGCGCCCTGCCGAGGATCGAGGTGGGGTGTCACCTCACGCAGGAGCGTCAGATCCTCGGTGCGGCGGCGCAGGTCGCGTTCGATGAAGCCCGTGAGCCAGCCCGTCGTGAGCGCCGTCGCCCAGATCGCGGCCAGCAGGAGGATCGCCCGGATGGACGGCACGAGGGCGAGCCCGGTGGCGACGTCGGTCTCCCGCGCGGCGTCCGCCGCCACGTCGAGCGCGTGGGGGGACGTGACGAGGAGCCAGGCGACCGCCAACGTGCAGAGCAGGGAGGCGCGCAGTCCCGTCCAGCGACCGAACAGCAGCGTGACCGCCACGACCTCGGTGACCAGCAGCGCCGTCATCGGGCTCGCCACGCCGCCGGTCACCGCGCTCAGGACGGCGAGCACGCCGACGTCGGCGAGGAGGGTCACCTCGATGGTGACCCGCTGGAAGCGAGCTTCGCTGGTGATGAACACCGCGAGCATCTGCACGACGAGGTGGACGGCGAGCGCCCACACCAGCAGTTCCCGGCCAGCGGGGTCGATCAGGGGGCGGGCGAACGTTCCGAGGAGGATGGCCACCAGGACCACCGTGGCGAGGCGCCCTGCGGTGACGGCTCGGAGCCGCCCTTGGAGCGTGACGCGCTCAGAGGACCAGCTGGACATCGTTCCCCCGGGCGTCGGCGTCCGACATCGGCAACCCGCCCCGGTCCAGCAGCCGGTGCCCGGCGAGGTAGAGAACGAGCATGGCCAGGAGCCCGGCAGGGATCCCGAGGTCCCGCGCGGGTAGCAACGCGAGTGCGGCGCTGATGCGATCGTCGCGGCGGTCGGGGGTCGCGGGCACGATGTCGAGGTTCACGGGCGGCAGCGTCCCGGCCGTCGCGGCCGCGACGCCGTCCCCGCTCGCGCCGCCGACGCCGGAGGAGGCGGGGGCGACGAACGACGCCAGGGAGGGCCGGACGTCGCTGGACCGCCCGACGGTCGTGCGGACGCTCGGTCCGGCGGCACGGTCGATGTCAGCGGCGACGTCTGCCGCTGGCATCCCCGGGCGATCGGCGGCCTCGGGGCGCTCGGCGGGTGCCGAGGGCGGCAGACGCTGGCCAGGCGGTGTCGGTGCGACGGGACGCGTCCTGGTCCGGTTCGGTGGGGGCGAGGCTCGATCGGGGACCGACGGCGCCGGGGCAGGGGGTCCCGTGCGCGGAGCCTCACCGGAGGGTCGGTCGGGACCGCCGGTGCCCGGCGCGGCACCGGCACCGCGATCGGCGCCGCTGCCCGGTCGCTGGTCCGAGCCGCCCCCGGGGTCCTGGCGACCGCGGTCCGCGCGGCCGCGGTCGTCGGCTGCCGGCCGCTCGCCCTGCCCGCGGCTGCCCGGGCTGTTGGCCGCTCCATCCCGGTCGGAGTTCGACCAGGAACCGGAACCCGACCAGGGGCCGGCGTGCGATCGGTGGTCGGAGCCGTCCTTCGACCTCGGGTTCGGGTCCGGTCGTGACGCGGAGTTCGCGTGCGACCGGGACGCGGAACTCGACGAGGTCGTCGTGACCGCCTCGTCACCGGCTGGCTGGCCCGGGTCCGCCGGGGCGCGCTCCTGCGCGTGATCGGGGGGTCCGACGCGGTCGGGCGCGTCAGCGTGGGCGACCGCGGGGGCACTCAGGAGCGCCGCGCTGGTCGCGATCGCGACCAGGAGCGGGCCTCGCTGCCGTGCAGCCGTCGTGCTCAACGTGCCCCCCCATCTGGTGTCAGCGTCCGTGCCCGTGGTATCGCCAGGTGGCCCGGCATGGTTGAGGGGGAGTAGTCACCTCGTGCGGCGGGCGTACTCCTCGACCGAACGGCCGAACGGAGGTGGCTGACCGGCCAGGGTGAGCGGGGAGGTGGCACCCGGACGGCTCGCGCCGGTGCGGTCCGGCGCGATCGCTGGTGCAACGAGCGGACCCCCCCCCCCGCCGGGGGGGGGGGTCCGAGGCCGGGACGCGCGGGGCACGGCGTCGACCGGCGGGGTGGTCGCCCTGGGGGAAGGGCGAGACACCCGACCGCGTCCGTCCGATGGGGCATCGGACTTGGGTGGACGCGGGTGACAGCCAGGGGTGTGGCTGCCACTACAGATTCAACGCTCACGCGCGTGCTCGCGCCTTCGTCCGTGCGTCCGGTGCACGCATCGCACGCCGAAGGTGCGTTCAACGGACGCATGTGCCCTGCAGGACCCCGGGTCGGCCACCACGCCGGGTCGAGGGACCACCGTGGGTCACGTCCCGGCCTGGCCAGGCGTAACGCCGGTGAAACGATCGCGACACCACGCGGACAACGGGTGGTGCGAACGTCTGCTCACCAGCGACCGGCCCCCGCCGGTCCGCGACCCACCCGGGTCGTGGTGACGTGGCCCCGGCCGGGGCCACGCACGGTGGTCGCAGGCACCCCCGGCCCGCCGCGGGGAAGAGGAGGTTGAAGGTGAAGCTCGTGACGGCGCTCGTGAAGCCACACAAGCTCGACGAGGTCAAGGACGCGTTGCAGGAGCTCGGCGTCCAGGGCCTGACGGTCAGCGAGGTCCGCGGTTACGGCCGGCAACGGGGCCACACCGAGGTCTACCGCGGAGCCGAGTACACCGTGGAGTTCGTCCCCAAGGTGAAGCTCGAGATCCTCGCGGGTGACGGGCAGGTCGCGGACGTCATCGACGCGATCGTGAAGCACGCCCGGACGGGCCAGGTCGGGGACGGCAAGGTCTTCGTCACCGCGGTGGAGCGCATCGTGCGCATCCGCACCGGTGAGGAGGACTCCGACGCGCTCTGACGTCCCCCGGTCCCCGGCCGAGGTCGTCGAGGAGCTGCGGGCGACCCGCCAGCGGCTCCTGACCGACGGGCCGGCGCCGGGGTGGGCCTGGTGCGCGGCGTGGACCGGGGCGGTCGACGCCGCGATCGTCGAGCTCGCCACCCCGGCGCTCACCCGCCACGCGGCGCTCGTCGTCGTGGCCGTGGGGGGCTACGGCCGCGCCGAGCTGTGCCCGAGATCGGACGTCGATCTGCTCGTCCTGCACGAGCGGCTGGAACGCGACGAGCTCGAGCCGGTGGTCCGCGAGGTGGTCTACCCGCTGTGGGACGTCGGTCTGAGCGTCGGGTACGCCGTCCGCGACCGCCGTGAAGCGGTCGCTGCCGTCGATGACCTCGACACCGCGACCGCGGTGCTCGACCTGCGGGTCCTCGCCGGGGACCGCGGGCTCGCTGCACGGGTGCGGGGGGAGACGCTGCAACGCATCCGGCGACGTCCGGGACGCTTGCTTGGCTCGCTCGCGCGCGCCGATGCGCAGCGGCGTGCCAAGGCGGGGGACGCCGCCGAGGTGCTCGAGCCGGACCTCAAGGACGGCGCCGGGGGCCTGCGGGACGTGCAGTCGCTGCGGTGGGCCGCCGCAGCGCTGGTCGGTACCACCGGGATCGACCCGCTGGTCCCGGCGGGCTACGTGGCGGCGCCCGATCGACGCCGCCTGACGCAGGCCTACGACCAGCTGCTGGCGGCCCGTGTCGGCCTGCACCTCGCCGCTACGGAACGCGAGGAGCCGGGCAGGAGCGAGCAGCTGCGGCTCGACCTCCAGGACCCGGTCGCTGCACGCTGCGGCTACGTCGACCGCGCCGAGCACGACCTCGCTCCACACCAGCTGTTGACCGACCTCTACCTCGCCGCCCGGACCGTGGACCACGTCCACCGGCGGGCGTGGGCGCTGATCGACGCCGACGTCTCCCGGGGCGAGCGACGTCTGCGGCGGCCGACCCAGTCGGTGGTCGACGGTCTCGAGCTGGTCGACGGTCTGCTCCGCCTCCCCGAACCCGTCGGTGCCGATCGCACCGCTCTGGACGCACCCGACCTCCCGTTCCGGTTGTTCGCCGCTCTCGCCGATACCGGCGCCGTGCTCGACCGGCGCTCGGCGGCGCGGGTGCGCGCGCTCGTCGAGGCCGGGTGGGACGACGAGGACGGTCACCCGTGGCGGTGGACGGATGCGACGCGGTCGCGGTTCCTCGAGGTCCTGTGGCGCGGCGACGTCGCGCTCCCGGCGCTGGCCGAGCTCGACGACGTCGGGCTCGTGACCGCGCTCATCCCCGAGTGGTCGGCCCTGCGGGGGCGTCCCCAGCGCAACCCCTTCCACCGGTTCTCGCTCGACCGGCACGCGTGGCACGCCGCGGCTGCCCTCGGTGACCTGGTGCGCCGCGAGGACTGGGCCGCGCGCACGCTCGAGGACGTGGAGGACCCCGATGGGCTACTGCTCGGCGCGCTACTGCACGACGTCGGCAAGGCCCACGGCGAACCGCACAGCGAGACCGGCGTCCCGGTGGCGCAGGCCATCGCGCGGCGGCTCGGCTGCGACGATCCGACCGTCGAGCTCATCGGCCGGCTCGTCCGGCTCCACCTGTTGCTCCCCGACGCAGCCCGGAAGCGGGACGTCACCGACCCGAGCCTCGCCCGCGACATCGCCGCGACGGTCGGCGACCGTTCGACGCTCGCTGCGCTGCACCTGCTGGCCGCCGCCGACGGGCGCGCGACCGGACCGACCGCCTGGACCGACTGGAACGCGCAGCTCGTAGCCACCCTCGTGACGAAGGTCCGTGCCGTGTTCGATCAGACCCCTCCCGACCGTGCCGCTGACGGTGAGGACCCGACGACGACCGAGGCGTTGGAGCTGGCTCCCGAGCTCGGCGCGGACCCGTCGGAGGTCCGAACCCACCTCGGTCGGCTGCCGGACCGGTACGCGGCCACCGTGTCGGCCCGGGCCGTGGTGCGGCACTCGCTGATGGCCGTCACCCGACCGGGGCCGACCGAGGTCCGCACCCGCGTCACCCCCGCGGAACGTCGGCCCCGCGCCGACGAACCGTCCCCGTCACCGGGCGCGTTCGCCGTCGCCGATGACGTCCGTGACGGTCCCGACGAGCTCGACGTCGTCGCCGTCGACCACCCGGGGTGGTTCGCCAGGGTCGCCGGGGTCGTCGCGCTGCACGGGGGGTCGATCGTCGCCGCCGATGCCTTCACCCGGGACGACGGCTTGGCCGTCGACACCTTCCGGGTCCGTCCACCGGTGGGGACGGGTGGGTCGTGGTGGGCCCGGGTCGAGGGTGATCTCGCCGAAGCCGCCGCGGGGCGGCTCGCGGTCCGGGCCCGGGTCTCGCGCAAGGCGCGTGGCGAGGACCAGCGGATCGCGCGCCTCCCCGAGGTACCGACCAGAGTGGTCACGGGGCCGGACCCGACCGGGACGTCGACCATCGTCGAGATCAGCACCGTCGACCGGCTCGGGGTGCTGTACGCGATCGCCACCGCCCTCGCCGAGCTCGAGCTCGACATCGTCGTGGCCCGGGCCCAGACCCTCGGGTTCGAGGTGGTGGACGCCTTCTACGTCCGTGACGCCGACGGTCACCCGCTCGACGTCGATCACCTCGCCGAGCTCGAGCTCGCGGTCACGGCCGCCCTCGCCGCGCTCTGAGGTCCGGAGCGGCTGGTGTCGCCGCGGTCCGCGTGACCGGCACGGGCGCCGTACCCTGCGGCGAACCGTGCGCGCCCGCTGACCTCTCGCGGCGCGCCGATCCCACCCGATCATGTGAGGCCTCCCGTGCCCGACCTGGCCACCCCCACCGTCGCGCCCGCGACCGGCAAGCTCGGCGTCGTGTGCGTCGGGCTCGGTGCCGTCACCACCACCTTCATCGCCGGCGTCGAGCTCGCACGCCGGGGGATGGGTGAGCCGATCGGATCGCTGACCCAGATGGGCACGATCCGCCTCGGCAAGCGCACCGAGGACCGGTCGCCGCTCATCAAGGACTTCGTCCCGCTGGCGGGGCTCGACGACATCGTCTTCGGCGCGTGGGACCCGTTCGAGGACGACGCGTACGTGTCGGCGACCAAGGCCGGCGTCCTGGACGTCGCCCGTCACCTCGAGCCGATCGGGGAAGCTCTCCGCGACGTGCAGCCGATGCCGGCGGCGTTCGACCACAACTACGTCAAACGGCTCGACCCCGAGAACGTCAAGCCCGACCGCTCCAAGCGTGGGATGCTCGAGGCGATCCGTCAGGACCTGCGCGACTTCCGCGAGCAGCACGCCTGCGACCGCATGATCATGCTCTGGGCGGCCTCGACCGAGATCTACATCGAGATCGGGCCGGCGCACGCCGACCTCGACGCGTTCGAGGCCGCGATCGACGCCGACGACCCGTCCATCGCCCCGTCGATGATGTACGCCTACGCGGCGCTGCTCGAGGGCATCCCGTTCGCCAACGGGGCTCCGAACCTGACCGTCGACGTGCCGGCCCTGCGGCAGTTCGCCTCCGACCACGGGGTGCCGATCTGCGGCAAGGACTTCAAGACCGGCCAGACGATGCTCAAGACCGTGCTGGCCCCGATGTTCAAGGCCCGCATGCTCGGCGTGGCGGGCTGGTACTCGACCAACATCCTCGGCAACCGCGACGGCGAGGTCCTCGACGACCCGGAGTCGTTCAAGACCAAGGAGAGCTCCAAGCTCGGGGTGCTCGACTACATCCTGCAGCCGGAGACCTACCCGGACCTCTACGGCGACCTCTACCACAAGGTCCGGATCAACTACTACCCCCCGCGTGGCGACAACAAGGAGGGGTGGGACAACATCGACCTGTTCGGCTGGCTCGGCTACCCGATGCAGATCAAGGTCGACTTCCTGTGCCGGGACTCCATCCTCGCCGCGCCGCTGTGCCTCGACCTCGCGCTGTTCCTCGACCTCGCGCAGCGGGCCGGGATGAGCGGCATCCAGGAGTGGCTGAGCTTCTACTTCAAGGCGCCCCAGGTCGCCCCGGGGCTGTACCCCGAACACGACCTGTTCATCCAGCAGACCAAGCTGAAGAACACGCTGCGCTGGATGATGGGCGAGGACCAGATCACCCACCTCGGCGTCGACTACTACGCCGACGACTACCGCTCCGAGGCCTGAGCCGCGGCTCCGGCTCCGGCTCCGGTCCAGGCGGTGGCGGATCGCGTGAGCTCGGCGCGGGGCCCGGTGTCGGGCGTCGCCTACGCGCCCTCGGCGGCCACCAGCCGATCACGCCCGCCGCGCTTGACCTCGTAGATGGCGGCGTTCATCGGCTCGGCGAGCGCGGGGCTGAAGCACCCGCGACCTGAACGGGCCCGGGCGACCCCCTACGGCTTGGCGATGGTCACGGTCGGGCGGGGCGGGTTCGTCGGCTTGCCGTCGAGGCTCTCGACGGTGTAGGTCACCGAGGCCTCCCGCTTCGCCAGGCTCTGGGACACCGGGCAGGTCCCGGCGGAACCGGTGGTGCAGGTCGCGGAGCCGGTGACGCCGCGCTGGGTCACCCAGCTGAACACGACCGTCACGTCGTCCGCGAGCGCTGCTGCGTCCTTGACCTCGACGGTCACGGTCGCGAGCCAGTTCGATCCCTGGTTCACGCCGGTCCCGGTGAGCGACGAGACGTACAACCCCTCCGGGTCGGGGCCGGTTCCGCCGGGGTTGGCGACGGTCACGGTCACCGGTGCACTGGTGGTGGTCTGCCCTGCGGTGTCCGTCGCGGTCGCGGTGATCGTGTGATCGCCGTCGGCGACGGAGGCCGAGTCCCATTCGAGGGTGTAGGTGGAGCCGTTGGCGCTTCCGACGCCCACCGATGTCCCATCCACGCGGAACTCGACCTGAGTGATGCCGACGTCGTCGGTCGCGGTCGCGGACAGCGTGACCGACGTGGACACCGTGGCGCCGGCGGCCGGTGAGGTGAGCTCGACCGTCGGCGGGTCGTCGGTCGGGTCGGGGGCGGTCCCGCCGACGAGGGTCGGGGCGAACACGGCCGCGTTGCCGACATCGAGGAGACGGTCGGGGACGCCGTCCGGGTCGGTGTCGGTCTTCCAGTCGAGGTTCGCCTCGGCGGCCAGGGTGGTCTTGATCTGGCCGTCGGTCATGCCCTGACTGGCCAGGATGGCGGCCGCACCGGCGACGTGCGGGCTGGCCATGGACGTGCCGCTGATGGTGGTGTAGCCGCCGCTCTTCCAGGTCGACAGGATGCACACGCCCGGCGCGATCAGGTCGACGTTCTGGACGGACCCGTCGCCGTAGTTGCTGAAGTTCGCGAACGTGTCGTCCTCGTCGTTCCGGCAGGTCGGCGAGCCCAGGCTTCCGGGCTTGCCGTCGAAGTCGGCCAGGGCCGACACCGTCAGGACATCGGGGTGTCCGGCGGGCGTGTCGTCGACGACATCGCCCGAGCTGTTCCCCGCCGCCACGGCGTAGGTGACGCCGGCGGCGACGGAGTTGGCGATGGCGGTGTCCAGGGCGGCGCTCGAACCGCTGCCACCGAGGCTCATGTTGGCGACATCGATGGTCGCGGCGTTCGCCGTGACGTGGTCGATGCCGGCGATGACCGAGGCCCACGAGCCGCTGCCCTGGTCGTCGAGGACCTTCACCGCCCACAGCCGCGCACCTGGCGCGACGCCCACCACGCCGGCGCCGTCGTCGTACGCCCCGACCGTCCCGGCGACGTGGGAGCCGTGCCCGTTGCCGTCGTTGCCCGTACCGCTGCAGTGGTAGGTGCGCGAGAACGGCGGTCCGCCGCTGTGGTTCAGGCAGTTGGTGCTGGCGACGACGTTGAGGTCGGGGTGGGTCAGGTCGATGCCGGTGTCGAGGATGGCGACGTCGACGTCGACCACATCGCCGGTCCCCGTGGTCGGGATGTTGGCGTTGTCGCTCGCGAAGATGCGATCGATCCCGGTCGGGATGGTCTGGGCGGCGGTGGTGACGACCCTGTCCATCTCCACGTAGGCGACCCGCGGGTCGCGACGCAGTCCCTCGAGGCGATCCTCAGGTACCGCGCCGGCGAAGCCGCTCAGCGCGTGCTCGTAGACGTGCGCCAGTTCGACGCGGTGCTGCCTCGCGGTCGCCTCTGCCGCGACGGCGCCGCCTGGTGCACCGTCGGCGAACACCACGATGACGTCGACGCTCGTCGGTGGCCCCGCGACCGCCGGTACGACCGTGGCGCCCAGCAACGATGATGCGGCGACGACCACGAGAGCGGTCCGCTTCGACATCCCAGCCCTCCACGTCAGCCCCTCTCTGATGATAGGGAGAGGCTGCGTGGACCGGGCGTGCATCGGGCGCCTGCACGGTGACCTGTTGCGGTACCCGCCCGGTGTGTCCGGATGGACCGCGCCCGAGGCCGCGGATCAGGTCAGGATGCCACCCTGAGCGGGCCGCTCGGGGGTGTCTTCGGCGCGGACCAGGCGGTCGCGGCCGCCACGTTTGGCTTCGTAGAGGGCTTCGTCGGCGATCCGCATCAGCTCGCTGGCGGTCCAGCCGCTGGCGGGGACGGCGGCGAGCCCGACGCTGACGGTCACCGGCACCGGTGAGGGCGCGTCGGCGATCGCGGTACGCATGCGTTCGCCGATGAGCTCGGCCACGTCGCTGGTGGTGTCGGGCAGCAGGACCGCGAACTCCTCACCCCCGGTGCGTCCGACGACGTCGCCGAGCCGCACCGTCCCTCGCATCGCCTTCCCGATGACGCGCAGCACCTCGTCGCCGACCGGGTGACCGTGGGTGTCGTTGACCGCCTTGAAGAGGTCGATGTCGAGCACGAGCAGGCTGATCGGGTCGCCGCCCCGGGTGCGGCGGGCGAGGTCGAGCCGGAGCTGCTCGTGGAACGCGCGGTGGTTGAAGCAGCCGGTCAGCGCATCCACCCGCGCGAGGTGGGCGAGCCGGTGGTTGGCGCGGTCGAGGTCCTCGCTGAGCGTCAGCAGGCTGCGCGAACTGCTCGAGGCGACCCACGTGGTCAGGCCGATGGCCACCGTCCAGAGCGCCGCTCGGGGGGCCGACAGTTCCCCGACGGTGGCGACGACGACGAGCAGGCAGGCGGTGCTCCAGATGCCCTGCATGATGACCGCGCGCGGGGCGAACCCGATGGCCCCGGCCACGAGCGGCAGGAAGAGCAGGCCGATGTAGGGGCTGGAGAGGCCGCCGTCCAGCGCCGCTGAGGCGGCGATGATCAGCGACTGCGACCCGCTCCAGACGTACAGCACGCCCATGCCGTGCCGGCCGCGGATCCACCGGAGCCGGCCGGCGACCACCATGGCGACGGTCACGGCGACGGACGCACCGAGCCACCCCCAGAGGATCCCGCGGTTGGGGCCCTGCGGGGTCGCCAGGAGGTACAGGGCGGAGGCAGCGGCGGCGAACTGGCTCGACCACAGCCCGACCTGGACGACCCGTCGGCGCAGGTGCGTTGCGCCGGAACGGTTCACGTCAGGGCGTGCTTGGTCTTCCACAGCTCCCTCGCCCTCCGCAGTTCACGTCCCCTCATCGGCCGTGCGACGCGGGACCTCAAGGGCGTTCAACGCCCTTGAGGTGGCGGGGTGACGGTCAGAGGATGCCGCCCTCGGTCATGCGCTTGTAGTCGAGCACCCGGTCGAGCGTGGTCTCGGCGACGCCGTCCTCGACGGCGACCTCGCGGAGGGTCTTGCCCTCCTTGTGGGCCTTCTTGGCCAGGCCCGCGGACCGCTCGTACCCGATCTCGGGGACCAGCGCGGTGACCTGCATCAGGGACCGCTCGACGAGCTTCGGTCCCTGGTCGGTCGCCTCGGTGTCGGCGAGGCACTTGTCGACGAACACACGCGAGACGGCCGCCAGCAGGCGTTCCGACTCGATGACGTTGCGGGCCATCAGCGGGATCATCACGTTGAGCTCGAGCTCACCGGACAGCCCACCGACGGTCACAGCGGCGTCGTTACCGATGACCTGGGCGGCCACCTGACGCACCGACTCGGGGATCACCGGGTTGACCTTGCCCGGCATGATCGAGCTGCCCGGCTGGATCTCCGGCAGCTGGATCTCGTACAGCCCGGTCCGCGGCCCGGACGACATCCACCGCACGTCGTTGGCGATCTTGATCAGCGACACCGCGACGGTCTTGAGCGCACCGGAGATCTCGACGAGCGCGTCGCGGGCCCCCTGCGCCTCGAAGTGGTCCTCGGCCTCGCGGAACGGCAGCTCGGTGCGTTCGCCGAGCAGCTCGATCACACGGTCGACGAACCCGGGCGGGCAGTTGAGGCCGGTGCCGACCGCGGTCCCGCCGAGGGCGAGCTCGTAGACCGAGTCGAGCGCCTTCTCGACCCGGGCGATGCCGAGCTCGATCTGTCGCGCGTACCCGCCGAACTCCTGGCCGAGGGTGACCGGGGTGGCGTCCATCAGGTGGGTGCGGCCGGACTTGACCACGTCCGACCACTCGTCGGCCTTGGCGCGCAGGGCGTCGGCGAGGTGCTGCAGCCCGGGGATGAGGTCGTACTTCGCGACGCGTGCGACGGCCACGTGCACGGACGTCGGGAAGGTGTCGTTGGAGGATTGCGAGGCGTTCACGTGGTCGTTCGGGTGCACGAGGTTCGAGGTCAGCTCCTCGCCGAGCAGTTGCTTGGCGCGGTTGGCCACGACCTCGTTGACGTTCATGTTCGTCGAGGTGCCGGACCCGGTCTGGAACACGTCGACGGGGAAGTGGTCGTCGAGGTCACCGGCGATGACCTCGTCGGCGGCGCGGCGGATCGCGTCGGCGACGTCGGCGGTGACCACGTCCTGTTCCTCGTTGGCGGTGGCCGCCGCCCACTTCAGCATCGCGTGGGCCTGGACCACCTCCGGCGGCACGGGCTGGCCCGAGACGGGGAAGTTCTCGACCGCGCGCTGGGTGCTGGCTCCCCACAGCGCGTCGCTCGGGATCTGCATCTCACCCATCGTGTCGTGCGCGGTGCGGAACTCGTCGGCCATCGCAGCTGTCCTCGTGGTCGGAGCAGGGGGGAGCGGTCCCCGGCAATCTAGAGCGTGGCTGGAGCCCGAGCGGAACGCGCGTGGTCCTCGTGGCCGTCCGATCGGCTCCTACGCTCCGAGGGTCAGCAGCCGCGATCGGCGCGACGTCGGCAACCGGGAGAGACGCGTGGAACTGGTCACCCTCGACGACGTCCGTGCCGCGGCTGCGCGCCTGTCCGGCGTGCTGGAGGCCACCCCGGTGGAGCGGTCGCGCGCGATCGGCTCGTTCGTCGGCCAGGACGTCCACCTCAAGTGCGAGAACCTGCAACGCACGGGGTCGTTCAAGCTCCGCGGGGCCTACAACCGCATCGCCCAGCTGTCCGAGCCCGAACGGCGCGGCGGTGTCGTGTGCGCCTCGGCCGGTAACCACGCGCAGGGAGTGGCGCTCGCCGCCGCGATGCAGGGGGTGGCCGCGACGGTCTTCATGCCCGTCGAGGCGCCGCTGCCGAAGGTCGACGCGACCACCGGGTACGGGGCCGACGTGCGGCTGGTCGGCGAGACCTTCGACGAGTCGCTGGCCGAGGCCGTTCGGTTCGCCGAGGACGAGGGGCAGGTGTTCGTCCACCCCTTCGACCACCCGGACATCATCGCGGGCCAGGGCACCGTCGGGCTCGAGGTGGTCGAACAGGTCCCCGAGGCGTCGACGGTCGTGGTCTGCGTCGGCGGGGGCGGGCTGATCTCCGGCATCGGTGTCGTCCTCGCCGCGCTCCGACCCGACGTGCGGCTCGTCGGCGTCCAGGCCGAGGGGTGCGCGCCGTTCGCCGGGTCGCTCGCTGCCGGGGAGCCCGTCGCCGTGCCGGTGGTCGACACCATCGCCGACGGCATCGCGGTCAAGCGTCCGGGCGAGCTGACCCTCGCGCACGTGAGCGAGCTGGTCGACGACATCGTGACCGTCAGCGACGCCGAGCTGTCCCGTGCCGTCGTGCTGCTGCTCGAGCGGGCCAAGCTCGTGGCCGAACCGTCGGGGGCGGCGGCCGTCGCGGCGCTGCTCGCCGGTCGCGTCGAGGTGGACGGGCCGGTGGTGGCCACGATCTCGGGTGGCAACATCGACCCGCTCGTGCTGCAGCACCTCGTCACCGGCGGCCTGACCGCCGACCACCGCTACGTGACGCTCCGCACGCGGGTCCCGGACGCGCCGGGCCAGCTCGCCCGGTTGCTGCGGACGATCGCCGACACGCGCGCCAACGTCGTCGGGGTGCAGCACCACCGGCTCGGCAGCCGGGTCGCGCTCGGCCAGGTCGAGGTCATCGTCGAGCTCGAGACCCGCGGGCCCGAGCACGTCGCGCGGATCCACCAGGTGCTCGCCGACGCGGGCTACCCGACGACCCCGCTGTGACGAGGCGGTGGTGACGACGACGCGATCGACGTGGTGGTCGAGAACGCCGTGCCGGCGCACGAGCGTGGCGGCGGTACCGTCCGCCGACCCCTGCCGGACCCGAGGCGACTCGTGAGCTCCTCGCAACCGCCACCCCCGAGCCAGCCCCCACCGCCGGACGGTGCACCGAGCTGGTGGCCCGGGCCTCCCTCGACGTGGCCGGGCGAGCCCGGAGCAGGCCAGCCCCCCGCCGGCGGACCTGCGACCGGTGGACCACCCGACCCCGACGGGCCACCGCCGCCCCCGTGGCGGCGCCGTCGCCGTCGATGGTTGATCGCGCTGGCCGTGGTCGGCGCGGTGCTCATCGTCGGTGTGCCGCTCGCGTTCGGCGTGGCAGCGCTCTCGCGGAGCCTCTCCGACATCAGCCTCACGGAGGGCGGGCCCGGCGACCGTCCCGGGGCCGGTGACGACGACGCCGCCGCGCCCGGGCCCTCGGACGACGTCGAGGTGGTCGTCCCCGACCTCGACGACCTGTCGGGGACCGACGAAGCCCTCGCCCGCGTGCTCATCGACGTGGACCGGGCTGAGCGCGAGATGATGGACGCGCAGGCCGGTTTCGCCGAGGTGCTGGCCGGCGATCTGTCCGGCCCGACCGACACCACGCTCGACGAGCTGTCGTCGATGGCCGGCGAGGGGCAGCGGACGCTGCAGGAGATCCGCCGGGACCTCACCGCACCCGTCGAGGGCGGCGAGGTGCGCGCGATCCGTGACCGGTACCTGGCCCACCTCGACGCGTGGGTCCGCTACCTGGTCGCGGTCGAGGACGATCCGACCGTGCTGGCCGGCGGCCCGGGCACCGAAGCGTTCCTGCTGTCGATCGACACGACGGGCGAGAGCTTCGCCCGCGAGGTCCGCGAGGGGATGCCGGAGGGGCTCGACGAGCGCGTCCGGTCCTTCGCGCTGCAGATCGTCGCGCGGGGCTTCCCGGAACGCGAGCCCTCCACCGGCGGCGGGACGGTGTAGCGGCCCGGCAGGGACCCGAGGGTCCGGTGGCGAACCTTCCGAGGTGACGTCCCCTCCTCAGGAGCCTGCCCGTGTCCCTCTCGTCCCGGTCCACGCGGCTGCTCGCCGCGGTCGCGGCGCTGTCGTTGATCAGCGTCGTCTCGTTCGGCGGGTCGTCGCCGTTCGACGCCGACCTCGCCCGTGCGGAGGGGTCCGCCGAACGCGGCGGCCCGCCCGAGGGCAAGGGTCCGCCCGACGGGAAGGGCAAGCCCGACGGGAAGGGCAAGCCCGACGGGAAGGGCAAGCCCGA
>NZ_JBBEBZ010000093.1:0-4093 GCF_040882075.1 Nitriliruptor sp. | reverse complement strand
CGGCGATACCGACGCCGTACAGCCCGGAGGTCGAGCTGGCGATGAAGATCATCGCGCCGATGGTGACGATCGGGATCGCCACGGAGATCATGCCGGTCGACAGGCCCGAGATGATGACGGTCGCCGGGCCGGTCTCACCCGACCGGGCGATGTCGCGGATCGGCTTGCCCGAGGTGTAGTACTCGGTCGACAGGCCGAGGATCACGCCGCCGACGGAGCCGACCACGGTGGCCCACCAGGTGCCGACGCCGACGTCGACCAACTGCATGAGGAAGAACGCGAGGACCACGAAGCCACCGGCAGCCGCGAAGGTGCCGAGCCGCAGCGCCAACGCGGGCGACTTGTTCGACGAGGCCTTCACGACGCCGATCGCGGCGATCGAGCAGAACAGGCCGAGCGTGCTCAGCAGCAGGGGCAGGGCGAGGAGGCTGATGCCCGGGACGACGGAGCCGCCGATCTCGACGCCGTCGGCACCGGCCGTGAGCAGCAGGACCGAGGCGATGGCCACGGTGGCGATCGTCGCGCCGTTGGTCGACTCGAAGATGTCCGAACCCATGCCGGCCACGTCACCGACGTTGTCGCCCACGTTGTCGGCGATGACGCCGGGGTTGCGCGGGTCGTCCTCGGGGATGCCGGCCTCGACCTTGCCCACCAGGTCGGCGCCGACGTCGGCGGACTTGGTGAAGATGCCGCCGCCGACGCGGTAGAACAGCGCGACGACGCTGGCGCCCATGGCGAAGCCGTGGATGTGCTCGGCGGCGTCGTGGTCGGTGCCGAAGAGGACGTACAGGCCGCCGAGGCCCAGCAGGCCGAGCGAGGCCAGCACGAGCCCCATGACCGAGCCGCCGTAGAAGGCGACCGTCAGGGCGGTGTTCATGCCCTCGTCGCGGGCCGCGGTGGCGGTACGGACGTTGGCGCGGGTGGCCGCCATCATGCCGATGAAGCCGGCAGCCGCGGCCGCGACCGCGCCGACCAGGAACGACACCGTCGTCTGGTAACCGAGCGCGAACCACAGCGCCACCGCGAGCACGGCGACGGCGACCCCGATCAGCTGCAACTCGCGCTGCATGAAGGTCTTGGCCCCTGCGCGGATCAGCTCAGCGATCTCGGTGGGGCGCCCCTCCGCGGCGGGGTACTTCATCATCGCGCGGTACATGACCAGGGCGACCCCCAGCCCGATCACCCCCGCGATCGGTGGGATGACGATCAAGTTGTCCACGGACGATCCTCCAGAGGGAAACGAGTGAAGGGGAGTGCAGCGGCCCGAACGGCGGCGACCTGGCGGGCAGCGGGCAGGCGAGAACCGGCGCGCGGGCGCCGGTCGGCGCGGACGGTAGCGGGGCTGCCCGAACCGTGTCCAAGCGGCCCGACCGGAGCGTGCGACCCGCGAGCCGGTCCGACCCGGTCGTCAGGCTCCGTCGCGCGGCGTGCGGTCACCGCGCCTGTTCCCCCCGTCGCGCGGGGTCCCCTACGGGGACCCCGTGAGGTTCCCGGGCCGCGGCGCCGGCCGCGACGGCAGGTCCGTCGGGTTGACGCCACGGGCTGCGATGCTCACCTTGCGCCCGAGGTGGCGAGCCGTGACGGCTGCACGACGCGGTCCATCGCCCGTCCCGCGAGCACCCGTGCACGCCTCGTCGTGCGGAAGGACCGACCGCCCCGTGGCCGAGAACCTCGTCATCGTGGAGTCACCCGCGAAGGCCAAGACCATCGAGCGCTACCTCGGTGATCGCTTCACGGTCCTGGCCTCCTACGGGCACGTCCGCGATCTGCCACGTTCCGACTTCGCCATCGAGACCGGTGGTGAGGCGGGGTGCAGCCTCGTGTACGAGGTGCCGGAGAAGGCCAAGAAGCACGTCGCGGCGCTCAAGAAGGCCGCCAAGGACGCCACCACGGTGTGGCTCGCCCCCGACCTCGACCGCGAGGGAGAGGCGATCGCGTGGCACATCGCCGAGATCCTCGACCTCGATCTCGATCAGACCAACCGTGTCACCTTCGACGAGATCACCGAACCGGCGATCCGCGCGGCGTTCGAGTCCCCGCGTCGACTGAACACCGCGCTGGTCGACGCCCAGCAGGCGCGCCGGGCGGTGGACCGCATCGTCGGCTACCGGCTCTCTCCCGTGCTGTGGCGCACGGTCGCGTCCGGCATCTCCGCGGGTCGGGTGCAGTCGGTCGCGCTCCGCATGATCGTCGACCGTGAGGACGAGATCCGCGCCTTCGTCCCCGAGTCGTACTGGAGCTTCGACGCGCTGTTCGCCCGCGCGCTCGACGCTGCCGCGGACGTGCAGGCCAGCCTCTACTCGGTCGACGGGCGACGGATCGCCTCGCCGAAGGACCTCGAGGACAAGAGCCAGGCAGCGCAGGCCAAGCGGCTGGTGATCCGTTCGCAGCCCGAGGCCGACGCGCTCGCCGAACGTGCCCGGGGGCTCGACTACTCGATCGCCGAGGTGCGCCGCACCGAGGCCAAGCGCAACCCCAAGCCCCCGTTCAAGACCTCGACCCTCCAGGGCGAGGCTTCCAAGCTCGGCTTCTCGGCGCGCCAGACCATGGCCGTCGCGCAGCAGCTCTACGAGGGCATCAACCTCGGTGGCGAGCAGGTCGGCCTCATCACCTACATGCGTACCGACTCGCTGAACCTGTCGGGTCAGGCGCTCGGCGAGATCCGGGGTCTGGTCGAGGAGCGGTACGGGTCGCGCTACACCCTCGAGAAGCCGCGCGTCTTCGCCGGGACGACCAAGGGTGCGCAGGAGGCCCACGAGGCCATCCGACCCACCTCGGTCGCCCGCACGCCCGAACGGATCCGACGCCACCTGTCGAACGAGCAGGCGCGGCTGTACGAGCTGATCTGGAAGCGGACCATGGCCACGCAGATGGCCCCGGCCGTCTTCGACCGCATCTCGGCCGATGTCACCGGGGTCGAGCGCAGCGCCAGCGAGCACGCGGATCGGGCTGACGGTGACGGCGATGTGACCTTCCGCGTGACCGGGCAGGTCGAGAAGTTCGACGGGTTCCTGGCCGCCTACCGGGCGATCCGCGACGAGGACGAGGTCGAGGACGAGGTCTCCGACCGGCTGCCCCAGCTCGACGAGGGCGCCACGCTGCACCTGACCGAGCTCACCCCCGAGGGCCACGAGACCTCGCCGCCCCCGCGCTACTCCGAGCGCACGCTCGTCGAGGCGCTCGAGGAGGAGGGCATCGGCCGCCCGTCCACGTACGCCTCGATCATCGGCACGCTGGAGTACCGCGAGTACGTCACCAAGGAGTCGCGGCGGTTCTTCGCCACCGACCTCGGTGAGGTCGTGGTCAGCTTCATGAAGGCCCACTTCGGCGAGATCGTGGATCTGCAGTTCACGGCACGTATGGAGGAGACCCTCGACGAGATCGCACTCGGACGGGACCCGTGGTGCCGGACCGTCACCGGCTTCCTCGACGAGGTCGACACCTGGGTCAAGGAACGCAAGCCCGAACGCCCCCGGCTGCCCCTGCTGAAGCCGGCGGACTGCCCGATCTGCGGGGCACCGATGGAGCGGGTGTTCTCCGGCAAGTCCAAGCAGTGGTTCGCGTCCTGCAGCCGCTGGCCGGACTGCGAGGGGACCCTGCCGCTCGAGGCCGACGGCAGCGTCGGCGAACCCGAACCGGAACCCGAACCGGACGAGGACGTCCGCTGCCAGATCTGCGGCAAGGCCATGCTGCTGCGGTCGGGCAAGTACGGCCGGTTCTTCGGCTGCATCGACTACCCGAAGTGCAAGGGGATCCGCAACCTCCAGGAGCGGCTCGTGTACCGCGAGACGCCCGGCGGCCCCATCGTGCCGTTCCGGTCGCCCACCGACCCGCAGAACAGCTACCTCGAACGACGCACGTCGCGGTACGGCAAGCCCTTCGTCGGCTCGACCGGCTACCCCGACGACCAGTTCGCCGTGTGGTCCCTGCCGATCGCCTCGCCGTGCCCCGCCTGTGGGGCGCCGCTCCGGCCGCCGCCGAAGAACCGCAAGGTGCCGACGGCGATCTGCACCAACCTCACCGTCAACCACGTCTACGAGGCCGACGACTTCGACCTGCCGTCGGTCGCGACCATGACCGTCGTCGGCGGCGT
>NZ_JBBEBZ010000092.1:3044-114518 GCF_040882075.1 Nitriliruptor sp. | reverse complement strand
CAGCTCGGCGAGTTCCCCATCAGGCAGGACTGCACCCTCATCGCCGGCCAGGATCGTGGACACCGCACCCGCGACGTCGGTGGAGTAGCTGGGGTGGTGTTCGCGTGCGAGGGCAGGCAGGGCCGGGCGGCTGGTGTGCCGGTAGCCCTGGCTGCTGCGCATGCGGTCCCTGTTCGATGGTCTGGATGAGTCCAGTGTACTCGTACATACGTTCGATGCAAGAACCTATCCCCGTCGGCTGTGGACAACGGGGCGGCTGCACGCGCGAGGCACGGCGTGCGTCCCGCTTCGCGTCGCGGCTCGGCACAGCTCAGCGAGACACGTGTGACCGATCAGGCGTCGCGCGCGGTGAACACCGTCGTGTGCCAGCCCGATGCACCGTCCGGAGCGACGCGTGTGCGGGTCTCCGGTTGGACCTCACCGGTCGCGTCCGTCGCGCGGACCGTCACCGTGTGTCGACCGGGCGCGGCGTCGTGGAGCAGCCGCCACGTCACCCAGGTCGCGTCGGAGACGGCGGTGGCGAGCTCGGCCTCCTGCCAGTCGCCGTCGTCGACACGCACCTCGACGCGGGCGATGCCGCGCGTCTGCGCCCACGCCACGCCGGCGATCGGCACGGTGCCGGGGGCGACGGTCGCCAGGCTCCGCGGGGTATCGATGCGGGACTGGGTCTTGACCGGAGCCTGCGCCGCGTAGCCCCGGGGGACCCAGTACTGATCGAAGGCGTCGAACCGGGTGACCTCGATCTCCGAGAGCCACTTGGTCGAGCCGACGTAGCCGTACAGACCGGGCGTCACGAGCCGCAGCGGGAAGCCGTGTTCGATCGGCAGCGGCTCGCCGTTCATCCCGACCACGACCAGGGTGTCGCGGTCGTAGGCGGCGCTCACCGGGAAGCCGCCGGTGTACCCGTCGACCGATCGTCCGATGAGCTGGTCGGCCTCCGGCTGGACCCCGGCTTCGTCGAGCAGGTCGCGCAGGGGGAGACCGAGCCACACCGCGGTCCCGACGAGCGAGCCGCCGACCTCGTTGCTGACGCAGGTCATGGTGATCGGTACCTCGACGAGGTCGCGGGCGAAGAGGTCCGCCAGCGCGATCCTCCGTTCCCGGTCGACGAGGCCGTGGATGCGCAGCACGTGGGCGTCGGGGTCGATGCGCGGTAGGGCCAGGTTGATGTCGATCCGGTAGAAGTCCGCGTTCGGCGTCACGAGGGGCGTCAGGCCGTCCACGTCGAGGGTCGCGGAGGCTGGGATCGGCAGGTCCTGCGACCGGGTGGGGGAGGGGAGCTGGAGGGCCGAGCGGGCGGCGTCGACGTCGAAACCGCCGACGAGCAGACGCCCCGCGCCCATGGTCGCCGCGGCACCGGCCGTGACGAGCGATGCCAGCGTCAGGAAGCGCCGTCGGCTGAGCGGTGCCAACGTCCGCTCGGCGATCGCCGAGCTGGTGATGGCTGGTCGCTGGGCGAGCCCGGACAACAGCACGAGGAGGGCGAGCGCTGCCGTGATGGCGGTCGCGACCGACGGGGTGATCGCCGCAGGTGCGACCCCGGGGCCGGCCAGCGTCGCGGCCGCGCTGATCGCGCCGAACGCCGCGATACCGGCGAGGGCGAGCCCGGGACGTCGCCGGCCGAGGATGCCGAGCCCGGCGGCGGCGAGGGCGAGCAGCACCAGCGTCCCCGCGACGAGCACCGGCTTGTCGGCGGTGCCGAACGTGTCGATGGCGAACCGGGTGACCGGCGGCGGGGTGGTTTCGATCACCCGGTCACCGACCGCCACGATCGGTGAGGGCCATCCGGTCACCGCGGCAGCGATCAGCTCCCCGACGCCGAGGCCGAGGGCAGCGGCGAGCATCCCCGCGAGCGCCGCGGGGGCGGGTGCCGTGCCCTCGCGGCTGGCGTCGTCGGTGGCGGGCGGGCGGACGGTGTCGGGTGTGCTCATGGGTGAGGTTCGGCGGCGCGGCGCGTCCGGGTTGCCGCGCTGACCGCCCGCCGCCCGGTCACGACACCCTCAGCTCCTCCGGCCGACCTCGGCCGGCTAGACCGACGTGGTCGCCCCCAGGGAGGCGCTGGAGACGGTCCGGGCGTACTTGGCGAGCACACCGCGGGTGTAGCGGGGCGGCAGCGGCTGCCACCCCTCGCGCCGCCTGGCGAGCTCGTCCTCGTCGACCAGCAGGTCCATGGACCTGCTCGGGACGTCGATCCGGACCGTGTCGCCGTCCTGCACGAACGCGATCGGCCCGCCGTCGGTCGCCTCCGGAGAGACGTGCCCGATGCAGAAGCCGTGGGTGGCGCCCGAGAACCGGCCGTCGGTGAGTAGCGCCACCGTGCCGCCGAGCCCGGCGCCCTTCACCGCCGCGGTGACGGCGAGCATCTCGCGCATCCCCGGCCCACCCTTCGGGCCCTCGTAGCGGATGATGATCACGTCACCGTCCACGATGCGGCCGGTCAACACCGCCTCCATCGCCGCGGCCTCACCGTCGAAGACGCGGGCGGGCCCCTCGAACTCGTGCTGCTCCGGCGGGATGCCGGCGACCTTCACGACCGCACCCTCGGGGGCGAGCGATCCGCGCAGGATCGCGAGCCCACCGTCGACGTGGATCGGACGGTCGAGCGGGTGGACGACCTCGCCGTCGGGGGCGGGGACGTCCATGGCCTCGAGCTCCTCGCCGAGGCTGCGACCCGTGACGGTGAGGGCGTCGCCGTGGAGCAGGCCCGCGTCGAGCAGTTCCTTGAGGACCACGGGCACCCCGCCGACGCGGTCGAGGTCGCTCATGAAGTAGCGCCCGCCGGGCTTGGTGTCGGCGATGTGGGGGACGCGCCGCCCGATCCGGTCGAGGTCGTCGAGCCCGAACTCGACCTCGGCCTCGCGGGCGATGGCGATCAGGTGCAGCACCGCGTTGGTCGAGCCGCCGACGGCCATCACGACGGCCGTGGCGTTCTCCAGCGCCTCGCGCGTGAGGATGCGGCGCGCGGTGATGCCCTGCTCGAGCAGGTGGACGACCGCTTCGCCCGACGCCCGTGCGAACTCGTCGCGACGCGGGTCCGGGGCGGGGGCGGCCGAGGAACCGGGCAGCGCCAGGCCGAGCGCCTCGACCGCGGAGGCCATCGTGTTGGCCGTGAACATCCCGGCGCAGGCGCCCTCGGACGGGCAGGCGGCGCGTTCGATGCGGTCGAGCTCGGCGTCGTCGATGGCGCCACGCCCCCGAGCGCCGACCGCCTCGAACACGTCCTGGATGGAGATGTCGCGACCGTCGTGGTGGCCCGGGAGGATGGTCCCGCCGTAGAGGAAGACCGCGGGCAGATCGAGCCGCGCGGCGGCCATCACCATGCCGGGCAGCGACTTGTCGCACCCCGCGAAGGTCACCATCCCGTCGAACCGTTCGGCGTGCATCACGGTCTCGACCGAGTCCGCGATGACCTCGCGGCTGACGAGGGAGGCACGCATGCCCTCGTGGCCCATCGAGATGCCGTCCGACACCGCGATGGTGGTGAACTCGATCGGGAACCCACCCGCGTCGCGGACACCGAGCTTGGCCTGCTTGGCCAGCCGGTCGAGCGGGGTGTTGCAGGGCGTGACCTCGTTCCACGACGACACCACGCCGACCTGGGGCTTGCCCCAGTCGTCGTCGGTCATCCCGATGGCTCGCAGCATGGCGCGGGCGGGGGCACGCTCGTACCCATCGGTGACGTCGCGGCTGACGGGCTTGATGTCGGCCACGGGGGCCTCCTCGCTGTGCGGTCGGGACACCGCATCCGACCACACCCGGCGCCTGCGAGCGAACCCGCGCGGGTCGCGGGCTAGCGTCGCTGACCGCAGACGAGGAGGAGCCCCCGTGGCTGAGGCGATGCCGCCCGACCTGCTGGCGCGGCTGGCGGCCGGCGAGACCGTGCCGGCCGACGACGTGGAGCTGTCCGCCGGCGGCTTCGACGCCACCGCGATCGGCCTCACGTGGGACCGTTTCGCCGCCGACCGTGTCGAGGCACACGTCGACTGCGGGCCCCCCCACCACCAGCCGTACGGCCTCGTGCACGGGGGCGTCTGGTGCTCGATCGTCGAGACCGTCGCATCGATCGCTGGCGCTCTGCGGGTCGCGTCGCGGGGACAGCTCACCGTCGGGGTGTCGAACACGACCGACTTCCTGCGCTCGCACCGGGAGGGGCGGGTCGACGCGGTGGCCACCCCGTTGCACGTCGGTCGGCTCCAGCAGCTGTGGCAGGTCGAGATCACGCGCGCCAGCGACGGCAAGCTGGTCGCGCACGGCCAGGTCAGGCTGCAGAACATCGACGCCACGCAGATCGGCGGCTGATCCGCAGCTGACCGCCGGCACAGGAGACCGGGTTGAAGCTCGACGCCATCACCTACGGCGGGCCGCTCGCGGCGGTCCCCGACGCCGTCCGAGCGGCCGAGACGCGCGGCTAGGACGCGTGGCTCGTGTCCGAGGTCGCGCACGACCCGTTGCTCGCGTGCGCGATCGCCGCCGACCACGCCCGTCAGATCGCGGTCGGGACGGCCATCGCGGTCGCGTTCCCGCGCTCGCCGATGCACGTCGCCCACCAGGCGCACGACCTGCCGGCCCTCGCCGACGGCCGGTTCGTGCTCGGTCTCGGGTCGCAGGTCCAGGCGCACATCGAGAAGCGTTTCAGCGCGATCTGGCGGGCCCCGGCGGCGCGTCTGCGCGAGTACGTGCTGGCGCTCCGCGCGATCTGGCACGCGTGGGAGACCGGCGAGCGGCTGCGGTTCGAGGGCGAGCACTACCGCCACACGCTGATGACGCCGTTCTTCACCCCGCCGGCCCACGGTTTCGCCCCCCTCCGGTCTGGCTCGCCGCCGTGGGGCCGCGGATGACCCGCGTGACCGGCGAGGTCGCCGACGGGCTCGTGTGCCACGTGTTCACCAGCGAGCGCTACCTGCGCGGCACCACCCTGCCCGCCGTCGCCGAGGGGGCCGAGACCGCCGGACGCTCGCTCGCGGACATCGAGGTGTCGCTGCCCGTCACGGTGGTCACCGGTCGGGACGAGCAGGAGCGGGACGCCGTGGCGGCCGCAGCGCGCAGCCAGATCGCCTTCTACGGCTCGACACCTGCCTACCGGGGCGTGCTCGACGCCCACGGGTGGGGCGAGCTGCACGAGCAGCTGCACGCCGCCTCGGTGCGGGGCGAGTGGGACCGGATGGCCGACATGGTCGACGACGAGGTGGTGGCGGCGTTCACCGTCGTCGCCGAACCCGAGCGCGTCGGGCTCGCCGTCCGGGAACGGTTCGGTGACATCGTCGACCGCGTGAGCCTCGCCACGGCGTACACCTTCTCCGAGTCCGAGTGGGCGCGCGTCGCCGCCGATCTGCGGGGGTGACCCGGGCCGCAGGTTCCGGTCGCGGACCGCTCGACATCGCGGCCGCCGCGGTGCTCTGGGGGACGGCCGGCGCCACCCAGGAGCTGCTGCTTCCCACGGCCGCGCCCGTCGCCGTGGCCGCCTACCGGTGCCTGCTCGGGGGTGGGGTGCTGCTCGCCTGGGTGCTGCGAGCCCCGCGACGCGACTCCCTGGTGGCCACGGTCCGGGGCGGAGGGTGGCCGCTCACCACCGCGCCCCTGGCGATGACGGTCTTCCAGGCGACCTACCTGCTCGGCATCCGCACGGCAGGGGTGGCGATCGGGACCCTGGTGGCGCTCGGGAGCGCGCCAGCCTGGGCGGGGTTCCTGGCGCTGCTGTCCGGGCGCAGGCCGGGTGGCCGGTGGCTGGTCGCGACGCTCGTCGCGGTCGCCGGCCTCGCGGCGCTCGTCGGCGCCGACGCGAGCGGCGTCACCGTCGGTGGCGTCGCGCTCGCGGCCACGGCCGGCGCCGCCTACGCCCTCTACGCCACCGCATCGGCCCGGCTGACGGTGCCCGATCGGGTGTCGGTGGTGGCCGTCGTCTTCACCACGTGTGGGCTCCTGCTCCTGCCCGCAGCCCTCGGATCGGTCGGGGTGGGCACCACGGTGGAGGAGGTGGGCGGTCTGCTGTGGTTGGCCGTGGGGACCACCGTGGTCGCCTACGTGCTGTTCCTCCGCGGCCTGGTCCGGGTCGACGCTCCGACGGCCACGACCCTGTCCCTGCTCGAACCGCTCACCGCAGCAGCGCTGGCCTTCACGCTCGTCGGTGAACGGACCACCTGGGTCGGCGCCGCCGGCGTCGTCGCGCTGTCGGCCGGGGTGGTGATCGCGGGACGCTCCGGACCCGCCCGCGCACCGGTGCGGTAGCGGATCGGCGACCGTTGGACCACCTCGCCGGGTTGGTGGCTGCCGTAGCGGGGTGGCACGCTCCCGCCCCCGCTGTCGTCGCGCCGCGCGACGTGCGCCCCGGACCAGGAGACGCCCCGTGTCCCACCTCGAGCACGCGTCCGCACTCGTCGAGGCGATGCGGGCGGTCGTCGACCGGTCCACGGCCGACCTCGCCGGCCGGTGCGAGAAGGACGGCCGGATCAGCGCGGGGCTCGTCGACGAGCACCAGACCGTGGCCTACGACCTCGCGTCGGTCTCGTCCGCGGTGGTCGCCGCCGAGGAGCTCACCGCGTGGGGGGACAAGGGCGACACCGAGGCGGCGCTGGCGCTGGCGTTCGCGGCGGACACCGCGGCTGACCTGCGCGGGCGCGTGCTCGGCCGTGAGCAGGAGTGGGGCCTCGAGGTCGGTGTGCTCGACGAGGTCGCCGACGCCATCGCCGCGGGCCGCGACACGGGCTTCCTGTCGGAGCTGGCCGAGGGTGTCCTCCGCACCGGCGAGGCCGGTCCTCGTCACCTGCCCGAGGACCTCGAGATGGTCCGCCAGACCTTCCGTCGGTTCGCCGAGGAGCAGGTGATGCCACGGGCGGAGGAGATCCACCGCCACGACCAGGACATCCCCGACGAGATCATCTCCGGTCTGGCCGAGCTCGGGTGCTTCGCGCTGTCGATCCCGTCGGAGCACGGCGGCTTCGCCGAGGGCGGGGACGACGAGCTGCTGAACATGGTGCTCGTGACCGAGGAGCTCTCGCGCGGTTCGCTCGGCGCCGCCGGGTCGTTGATCACGCGCCCGGAGATCATCGGCACCGCGATCCTGAAGGGTGGCACCGACGAGCAGAAGGGGCGCTGGCTGCCGGCGATCGCCTCGGGCGAGAAGATGTGCGGTGTCGCCGTGACCGAACCGGACTTCGGCTCGGACGTGGCTGGGGTCAAGTGCACCGCGACCCGCGACGGTGACGACTGGGTGATCAGCGGGGTCAAGACCTGGTGCACGTTCGCGGGCAAGGCCGAGTACCTCCTGGTGCTCGCCCGCACCGACCCTGACCGCAGCCTCGGGCACAGGGGCCTGTCGCTGTTCGTGATCGACAAGCCGTCCTTCCCCGGCCACGAGTTCGCCCACTCCCAGGACGACGGGGGACGGATCGAGGGCAAGGCGATCCCCACCATCGGGTACCGGGGGATGCACTCGTTCGAGGTCAGCTTCGACGGCTGGCGGGTCCCACACGCGAACCTGATCGGCGAGACGCAAGGTCTCGGCCGCGGGTTCTACCTCCAGATGCAGGCGTTCTCGAACGCCCGGTTGCAGACCGCTGCGCGCGCCCAGGGCGTGATGCAGGCGGCGCTCGAGGAGGCCTGCGGGTACGCCAAGCAGCGCAGCGTCTTCGGCTCGCCGCTGGCCGGCTACGAGCTGACCCGGACCAAGATCGCGCGTATGGCCGCGCTGCTGGCCGCGTGCCGCGTCACCTCCTTCGCCGTCGCGCGCTCGCTGGCGCGGGGCGAGGCGACGGCCGGGCTCGAGGCCTCGCAGCTCAAGCAGCTGTCGTGTCGCGTCGCCGAGTGGGTCACGCGGGAAGCGCTCCAGATCCACGGCGGGTACGGGTACGCCGAGGAGTACACGGTGTCGCGGCTGTTCGTCGACGCCCGGGTGCTGTCGATCTTCGAGGGGGCCGACGAGGTCCTCGCGCTCAAGGTCATCGCCAAGCAGATCCTCACCGACGCGCTCGGCGGATCGGGGTCCGACGCCGCGTAGGCTCCCGGCCCCGCCACCCGGAGCCTGCCGTTGCTCGAGCTCGATCGGTTGCACCGACGCTTCGGTGACGTCCTCGCGCTCGACGGGCTGAGCTTCTCGGTGGCGCGTGGGGAGCTGTGCGGCTTCCTCGGCCCCAACGGCGCGGGCAAGACCACCGCGATGCGTGCCGTCCTCGGCGTGACCCGGCTCGACGACGGCGAGGTGCGCTGGGACGGCCAGCCGGTGGACCGGGCGGTCCGACGGCGCACCGGGTACCTGCCCGAGGAGCGGGGCCTGTACCCGAAGATGCGCGTCACCGAGCACCTGGTCTACCTCGGTCGCCTGCACGGCCTGACCGCTGCCGACGCCGAGCAGCGCAGCCAGCGGCTGCTCGACGAGCTCGGCCTCAGCGACCGCGCGGGGACCGAGATCGAGTCGCTCAGCCTCGGCAACCAGCAGCGCGTGCAGCTCGCCGCCGCGCTCGTCCACGACCCGGATCTGCTCGTCCTCGACGAACCGTTCTCCGGTCTCGATCCGATCGCGGTCGACACCATGTCGGCGATGTTGCGGGAACGGGCAGCGGCGGGCGCGGCCGTCGTGTTCAGCTCCCATCAGCTCGACCTCGTCGAGGACCTGTGCCGAACCGTGGCGGTCGCCGCTGCCGGTCGCGTCGTGCTGTCCGGCGAGGTCGATGCGTTGCGCGCCGCGGGGGAGCGGCGGCTCCACGTCGGGGCCGCGATGCCCGTCGACTGGCGCTCGCTGGCCGCGGACGATGCGCTGCTCGCCCACGCCTCGGATCACGAGGCCACCTTCGTGCTCACCCCCGACGCCGACCCGGTTGGCGTCCTCGACGGGGTGCGTCGGACCACGAGCGTGACGGCGGTCTCGCTCACCCGACCCCGGCTGTCGGAGCTGTTCCGCGACGCCGTCGGATCCCACCGCCTCGATCCGCCCTCCGGACCGACCGCTGCATCCTCCGAGCGGGGTGCGCCGTGACGCCGGCACGGACGGTGCTGTTGGTCGCAGGACGCGAGGTGCGCCAGCGTGTGCGGACCCGGGCCTTCCAGGTGACCACCGTCCTGTTCGCAGCGGTGCTCGCGGTCATCGCGGCTGCACCGGCGGTGTTCGCCGACCGTGCACCCGCCGAGGAGGTCGCGCCGGAGCCCACGTCCGTCGGGGTCGTCGGTGAGGTCGACGAGTCGGCCTTGGCCGGGCTGACCGCGGCGCTCGGCGTCCCACCGGAGCTCGAGGAGCTCGCCGACCGGGACGCGGCGCGGGCGGCGCTCGAGCGTGGCAGCGTCGCGCTGGTCGTCGTCGACGGAGGCGCGCGCCTGCTCGCCGCGGGAGCCGCCGGTCCCTTCGGGTCCCCCGTACCGCCAGGGGTGTCGGAGACCATCGCGTTGGCCCGGTCCCTCGAGGAGGTCGGCGCCCCACCGGACGCGCTCACCACCGTGCTCGGGACGCCTCCCGTCCCGGTCGAGGTGGTGATCACCGGCTCGGGCGTCGATCCGGTCACGGCCGAGGGCCGGTTCGCCGTCGCCTACGCCGGGTCGCTGGTGCTGTACTTCGTGTTGGTCTTCTTCGCGAACCTGATCGTGACCGGGGTGATCGAGGAGAAGGGGTCGCGCGTCGTCGAGTTGCTGCTGCCGGCGGTGGCCCCCCGTCAGCTGATGGGCGGCAAGGTCCTCGGGCTCGGGACCGTCGGGACGCTGCAGGCGGCGGCGATGCTCACCCCCGCCCTGATCGTGCTGCAGGTCACCGGTGGTGACCGGTTACCGCCGAGGCTCGGGACCTCCTTCGCGGCCGTGCTGATCGCCTTCGTCCTCGGGTACGGCCTCTACGCGGGCGTGACCGCTGGCCTGGCTGCCCTGGTGTCCCGCGTCGAGGATTCGCAGGTGGCGCTGTTCCCCCTCTACGCCATCCTCGTCGCCGCGTTCGCGACCTCCTTCCCGGTCCTGCACGCGCCGGACGGCACCTTGGCCAAGGTCGTGACGTTCGTGCCGTTCACGGCCCCGTTCGTGGTGCCCGCCCGGATCGCGTTGATCGATCTCCCGCTCTGGCAGGCCGGGGTCGCGGCGATCGGGGTCGTCGTGACCGGGGTGTTGCTGACGCTGCTCGCGGCGCGCTTGTACGAGGGTTCCATCCTCCGTGCCGGGGCACGCGTGCGGCTGCGTGACGCCTGGCGCGGTGCGCGCGAGTAGCACCGCCCGTGCCTCGCGCCTGTTCCCGGGCACTGGGTGGCCCACGCGGACCTGCACAACCACACGCTGATGTCCGACGGAGCCGGCGACCCCGCCGCGGCGTTCGGATCGATGCTGGACGCCGGGCTCAGCCGCGACGGGGTGCGGACCGCGATGCTCGAGCGCCGGTTCTTCGCCACCGACCAGATCGGCCTCCGCCTCGACGCGGCCGCGAACCGTCGGAGCCCGGTCGGCCTCGCATCGACACCCCCGCGGGGCGCGTGGCGGCCGCGGGCGGCCCGGACCACGGTGCGCTCCCGGCCACGGGTGGCGGCCCGGGTGGCGCGGGCGCGCTGCTGCTCGGCGCGGCGGCCAGCCTGCTCGCGCTCCGCCGCCGCCAGGCGCACAACCACGCCCACGCGCACCTGGACGGACCGGCGACCGACGGCTGAGCGGTCTGGGACGCCCGCGCTCGAGGGTCAGCGGCCGGGGAAGCGAGGTGCCCGTCGGTCGCGGCCCGCGGCGAGCCCCTCGGCCAGGTCGTCGCTGGCGTAGTTGACCGCTTGGGCTGCCGCTTCGCGGTCGAGCGCGTCACCCAGGTCGGTCGGCAGGTCGGCGAGCGTGGACTTCAGCTGGCGGACCACCACCGGTGACGCGGACGCGATCTCGGTCGCGAGCTCGATCGCGGCCGGCAGGACCTCGTCGGCGGGGAGGGCGTCGAGCGCGAGTCCGGCGGCAGCTGCCTCAGCCCCGTCGAAGAGCCGACCGGTGTAGAGCCACAGCTTGGCGCGCTGGTCGCCGAGCGCTCGTGGCAGCAGCCACGACCCACCCATCCCTGGGTGGAGGCCGAGCCGGGCGAAGTTCAACCCGACCTTGGCCTCGCGTGCGACCAGGCGTAGGTCGCAGGCCAGCGCCACGCACAGCCCGGCGCCGACGGCGTGGCCGTTGACCGCGGCGACCACCGGCTGGGGGAGCTCGCGGACCGCGAGGAAGCGGCGGTAGAAGGCCCGCATGTGGTCGGTCGCGTCGAACCCGTCCTCGCGGGCGCGCCGGCCGAGCTCCTCGAGCATCGCGAGGTCGCCACCGGCGGAGAAGGCGGGCGGGGTGCCGGTCAGCACGACCGCCCGGACGTCACCGTCGTCGGCCAGCTCCGAGCACACCTCGGTGAGGGCGTCGCCCATCGCCTCGGTCATGGCGTTGCGACGCTCCGGATCGTCGAGGGTCAGGACGGCGACCCCGTCGGCGGTGCGGTCGAGCTGGACGGCCACGGCGGCTCCCTCGGTGGACGGCTGGCGTGGTCAGCAGACCTCGATCAGGCCCGCGTCGATCGCGCCCTGCAGCTCGGCTTCAGCGTCGGGGTCGCCTCCGGTGAGCTGGTCGATCTGCTCCTGCGGGATGCAGTCCCCACCGAGCGGGTCGCCGCCGTCCGCGGGCTCGCCCTCGTCGAGCGCGCCCTCGTCGTCGAGCTGTCCTGGCCCTCGTTCGATCTCGAGCGCACCGGCGTCCATCCCGCCGAGCCCGCCACCCATCAGGGTCCCGAAGATCGCGAACAGGTCCACCTCGGTCGACTCGTCCGGCGCGGTGACCGACCCGTCGAACTCGTCGATCGCGACCAGCAGGAACGTGCCCTCCGGGGCGCCCTCACCCTCATCCTCGGCGAGCGCGGAGAGGTCGAACCCCAGCTGGCTGAGGCGTCCGTCCGCGATCCAGAGGTCGATCTCGACCGGTTCGTCGCTGCCCTCACCCGCGGTGCTGTCCAGGCCGAACTGGTCGCCGTCGACGCCGCTGAGGTCGCTGGCGATGGTGGAGATCTCGTCGAGCAGCCCCGCCAGCGCGGCCTGCGTCGTGGTGGCGGTCACCCGCTCGCCCGCCTCCTCCTCGCCCTGGTAGGCCACGGTGACGTCGCTCTCGAGGAAGTCCTGCATCGCTCCGACGATCCGTTCTTGGACGTCCTCGACCTCCTCCTCGCTCGGCTCCTCGGTCCGCGGGCTGCGCGCGAACTCGGCGAACTGCTCGACACCGGTGAGCTTGATCCAGCTGCCGTCGCGGACCGCCGCGGCGACCTCGCCGAGCCCGAACTGCCCGGCCGCGTCGACCGCCTCCTCGATGCTCTCGCCGAACGAGGGGTCGTCGACCGCGTCGCTGATGGCATCGAGGTCGAGCCGCAGGAACAGCTCGCTCTCCGGCAGGTAGCGCAGCTCGAAGGCCGGCTGTCCGGCCAGGTCGACGATCACCTCGGCCTGCGCATCGGTCTCGTCCTCACCGGCGGCGCGGATCTGGATCGAGCTGTCGAGGAGCAACGACACCTCGGACCCGTCCAGATCCCCCTCGGAGGCCGCGATGATGGCTTCGCGGTCACCGTCGATCGCCACCACGAGCTCGATACCGTCGTAGTCCGCGAGGGCCTCGATGGCGTCGGACAGCGCCTGCTCCGGATCGTTCTCGACGTCGGCGCCACCGCCGCTGCAGGCGGTGAGGGAGGCGAGGAGGAGCGAGCCTGCGGAGAGCGTGGCCGACCGGCGGGTCCTGCGCATGGTGGTCTCCGTTGCAGCGTGGGGCCTCGCACGGCGGCGCCCGCACGCCGTGTCCATCGTGCGCGGACACTAGCGCGGAGCGTCCGGTCGGCCGTGACGGATCGCTCTGTACCGGGCTCCACGCGTGGCCCACGGACCGCCGAGGTCCGGGCGACGTGCGCGGGTGTCCCGGCGGTACCCTCCGCGCGGCGGTGGTCACCGACCTCGCACAGCCCGATCCCGGCCCCCGGACGAAGCTCGCTCGTGCGATCGCACCGGCACGTCCCCCTCCTCGCCGCGCTCCTCACGGCGTTGGTCGTCGGTCCTGCCCTGTCGTCGTCGGCGCAGTCGCTGCAGGAGGTCCGGGCCGAACGCGAGCAGATCCAGTCCCGGCTCGACCGGGCCACCGCCGCGCTCGGTGCCGTCGAGGAGCGCGTGGCGACCCTCGGCGCCGAAGCCGAACGGCTCGAGTCGGAGGCCGGGTCGCTCGCCATCGCGGTCGACGAGCTCCGGGAGGGCATGCAGGCGCAGGTGGTCGCGCTGTTCAAGCGAGGTTCGGTCCGCGACCCGCTCACGGTGTTCCTGACCTCCGACGATCCGAACGAGGCGCTGCTGCGGGCGCAGACCCTGGAGCGCCTCGTCGTCGCCGACCTCGGCGAGGTCGAGTCGCTCGGCGCCGACCGGCGGCGGTTGGCCGCCGTCGAGACGCGCCTGGCCGAACAACGCCGGGAGGTCGAAGCGGCCCGCGCCGATCAGGCGGAGCTGCAGGCGACCCTCCAACGTGACCTCGCACGCGCAGCCGAGCTCCAACGGCGCCTCGAGGCCGAGGAGCGCGAGCGGCAGCGGCGTGAGGAGCAGCGGCGTCGGGAGGCCGCCGAGCGGGCAGCCGCGGAACGCGACGCTGCGGCCCGGGCCTCCCGATCCGACGCCCCCGCGTCCAGCTCGTCCGGGCCGACCGCGAGGTCCGGCTCGGGCGGTGGCAGCACCGCGGTCAGCTCGTCGGGGAAGGCCTGCCCCGTCGGACGGCCACACTCGTTCAGCGACACGTGGGGCGCGCCGCGTTCCGGCGGACGCTCGCACCGCGGTACCGACATCCTGGCGCCGTACGGCACACCGGTGTACGCGATCGTCAGCGGGACCTGGTCGATCCAGTCGCCGGGGCCCTCGGCCGGGCTCTGGGCCATCCTGCGCGGCAGCGACGGCAACCAGTACTGGTACCTGCACCTGCAGAGCCACACCGTCTCGAACGGCGCCCGGGTCTCCGCGGGGCAGCAGACGGCGACCAACGGGGACACGGGCAACGCCCGCGGCACGCCGCACGTCCACTTCGAGCTCCACCCCGGTGGGGGGAGTGCCATCAACCCCTACCCGACGCTCCGCGCCGTCTGCTAGCCGTCGACGTCGACGTGGGCGGCAGGGGCACGACCAGCCGGATGGGTGAGCCGATCACCCACCTTCACCCTCCGCCTACGGCGCTGGTGCCTACCCTGGGTTGCGACCGCAGGCCCTCACCGTGCTCGCACCGGGCTCGGGACGACGGGGCGGCGACAGGGAGTGCAGGGTGAGCGACGAGCCGGTCGGGACCAACGGGCACGCAGCGGCAGGGGATCGAGCAGGACCGAGGGAGCGGATCGTGCTCGCGTCGGCGGTGGTCCGTTTCGCCGGCGACTCCGGTGATGGGATGCAGCTGACGGGGGATCGCTTCACCACCCAGTCGGCCCTCGCCGGCAACGACATCGCCACGCTGCCGGACTTCCCCGCCGAGATCCGCGCTCCCGCCGGCACGCTCGCGGGGGTGAGCTCGTTCCAGCTGCACTTCTCCGACTCGGACGTGCACACGCCGGGTGACGCGCCCGACGTGCTGGTCGCGATGAACCCCGCGGCGCTCATGAAGCACCTCGAAGCGCTCAAGAACCAGGGCACCCTGATCGTCAACGTCGACGCGTTCTCGACCAGGAACCTCCAGAAGGCGGGCTACGAGACCGACCCCCGCGAGGACGGCACCCTCACCGACTACCAGGTGCACGAGGTGCGGATCAGCGAGCTGACCCTGCGGGCCCTCGAACCGTTCATCGAGCGGGGCGAGCTGAACAAGAAGGAGGCCGAACGCTGCAAGAACATGCTGGCGCTCGGGCTGGTCTCCTGGATGTTCCACCGCCCCATCACCGGCACCGAGGAGTGGCTGCGCACCAAGTTCCGCACCCGCCCCGAGATCGCCGAGGCCAACCTCACCGCGCTGTACGCCGGCTGGAACTACGGCGACACCACCGAGGCGTTCCGGTTCACCTACGAGGTCAAGCCCGCCCCGCTCGCACCGGGCCGGTACCGCAACATCACCGGCAACCAGGCGCTCGCGTACGGCCTGGTGGCGGCGGCGGACCGCAGCGGCCTGCCGCTGTTCTACGGCAGCTACCCGATCACCCCGGCGTCGGACATCCTCCACGAGCTGGCGCGGCTGAAGCACTTCGGGGTCGTGACCTTCCAGGCCGAGGACGAGATCGCCGCGATGGGCTCGGTGGTCGGTGCGGCCTTCGGTGGGTCGCTGGCGGTGACCGCGTCCTCCGGCCCCGGCATCGCGCTGAAGGCCGAAGCGATGGGGCTCGGCCTCGTGACCGAGCTGCCCATGGTCGTGGTCGACGTCATGCGTGGCGGTCCCTCGACGGGGTTGCCGACCAAGACCGAGCAGTCCGACCTGCTGCAGGTGCTGTTCGGGCGGAACGGTGAATCGCCGCTCCCGGTGGTCGCCGCAGCGTCGCCAGCCGACTGCTTCGACGCCGCCATCGAGGCCTGCAGGATCGCGGTCACCTACCGCACCCCGGTCGTGCTCCTCTCCGACGGGTACCTGGCCAACTCCGCCGAACCGTGGCGGTTGCCCGAGGTCGACGACCTGCCCGTGTTCTCTCCGGACTTCACGACCGAACCGAACGGGCCGGATGGGACCTACCTGCCGTACCTGCGCGACCCCGACACCCTGGCGCGGCCGTGGGTGGTCCCCGGGACGCCGGGGCTCGAGCACCGGCTCGGCGGCATCGAGAAGGCCGACGTCACCGGGCACATCAGCTACGAAGCCGGCAACCACCACCACATGGTCGAGCTGCGGCGGGACAAGGTCGAAGCGGTCGCCGCCGGCATCCCGCCGCTCGAGGTGGACGACCCCGACGGCGACGCCGAGGTGCTGGTCGTCGGCTGGGGGTCGACCCAAGGGCCGATCCACGCCGCGTGCGACCAGATCCGGCGCGGCGGTCGCAAGGTCGCCCGCGTCCACCTGCGGCACGTCAACCCGCTGCCGCGGGACCTACCGGACCTGCTGCGTTCCTACCGAGCGGTCGTGCTGCCCGAGAACAACCTCGGACAGCTGGCGATGCTGCTCCGGTCGCGCACGCTGGTCGACGTGCAGCCCTACTCGAAGGTCAGCGGCCAACCGTTCGGCTCGGCCGAGCTGGTCGACGCCATCGATCGGTTGGGGTTCGCGCGCGTCGCTGGGACGCGCGAGACGGTCCACGCAGGTGGACCAGCGGAGGGACGTTCGTGACCGACAACGACAGCAAGCTCACCCGCAAGGACTTCACCTCCGACCAGGAGGTCCGCTGGTGTCCCGGTTGCGGTGACTACGCCATCCTCGCCGCCATCCAGGGCCTCCTGCCCGAGCTCGGCGCCCGCCCCGAGACGACCGTCTTCGTCTCCGGGATCGGGTGCTCGTCGCGGTTCCCGTACTACCTCGACACCTACGGGTTCCACACGATCCACGGCCGCGCTCCCGCCGTGGCGACCGGGATCGCCGTGACCCGCCCGGACCTCGACGTGTGGGTCGTCACCGGTGACGGGGACGGGCTGTCGATCGGTGGCAACCACCTGATCCACGCGCTGCGCCGCAACGTCAACCTCAAGATCCTGCTGTTCAACAACGAGATCTACGGGCTGACCAAGGGCCAGTACTCACCGACCTCCCCGCTCGGGTCGCGGCACAAGTCGACCCCGATGGGTTCGATCGACCGGCCGGTGAACCCGGTGAGCCTGGCGCTCGGTGCCGAGGCCAGCTTCGTGGCGCGCACGCTCGACACCGACCGCCAACACCTGACCGACGTGCTCCGGGCCGCCAACGCGCACCGGGGCGCCTCGTTCGTCGAGATCTACCAGAACTGCAACGTCTTCAACGATGGCGCCTTCGCGGCCGTCCGCGACAAGGAGACCAAGCACCTCAACCAGATCCTGCTCACCCAGGGCGAGCCGATCGTCTTCGGACCCGATGGCGGGTCCGCCGTGATCGCGCTCGAGGATGGATCGATGCGGATCGTCCCGACGCAGGAGGCGGGGGACCGGGTCGTCATCCACGACGCGCACCGCACGGAACCGACGACCGCGTTCGCGCTGTCGCGGCTCGCGCACAGCCCGACCGGTCCGACGCCGTTCGGGGTGTTCCGGAACGTCGAGGCACCCGTGTACGACGACCTCGCCCGCGAGCAGGTCGCGCAGGCGACGCAGGAGAAGGGGCAGGGCAGGCTCGAGGAGCTGCTCGCCAGCGGCAACGTGTGGGACGTCGTCGGCTGACCGGCGGTCGCGCGATCAGCCCGAGGGACGGCCCTCGGGCGGCGTGAGCAGCACGCCCACGTAGACGATCTGCGCGGCGAGCGCCGCGAACCCGGCCAACGGGAGCCCCAAGCCGACCGGCAGCGGGAGGGCGGTCGGCACGATCGCACCGAGGACCCACGCCAACGAGAAGACCGTCTCGGACCGCGTGAACGCCGCACCGCGGCGGCTCGCCGGCACGCTGCCCTGCAGCAGGCCGTCGAAGGACAGCTTCGCCACGCCCCACGCGAACCCCGCAGCGAACGCGAGCCCGGCCGCCGCAGGCAGCCCGAACCACTGCCCAGCGGAGAACGCCGCACCGGCCTCGACCGCCAGGGCAGCCACCACCATCGGCTCCTCCCGTAACCTGCGCTCGAGCCGGGGCGTCGTGAGAGCGGCGATCGCGAAGCCACCGCCCGCCGCGGCGAGGACCGCACCGAAGTCGAAGACGCCGGCCCCGCTCTCGCGGAACGCGAACGCGAGCAGCAGCAGCAGGAAACCGTTCAGCAGCCGGACGACGGCGGTCGCGATCTGGGCGGTCCTCACCTTCCGCGGGAGGTGGAGCCGGACCGCGCCGCCCGTCACGATGCGTCGGCTCGGCGCGTCCGGTTCGGGCAGCCGCCGCCCGATGGTCGCGGCGGCGAGCGCGGCGAGCGCCGACAGCGCCAGCGCGCCTCCTGGGCCCCCCACCCAGGTGGCCAGCAGCCCGAGCGGCACCGCGATCGCCCCACCGGCGACCCCGATGGTCGCGAGCCGTGCGTTGGCAGCCACGAGGTCGGTCGGACGATCGAGCGCGAGGGGGAGCAGCGCGTTGCGGGTGATGCCGTGGACGCGGGAGAGGACGAGCAGGCCGAAGGCCACCGGGAACAGCCACAACGAGTCCACCCGGCCGAGCAGCAGCACGGCCAGGACCGCCCGTCCGATCGCGGCGACCACCAGCGCACCTCGGGTCGCGACCGGGGTGCGGTCGAGGATCCGACCGAGCAGCGGGCCGATGACGGCGAAGGGGGCGACCGTCAGCAGCAGGTAGAGCGCGACGTTCCCGCGCGCCTCGGCGGTCGGCACGCCGAAGAACAGCGTCCCCGCGAGGGCGATGGCCACGAGCGTGTCCGCCGCCGTCGACGCCACCTGCGTGAGCGCGAGGTCCCGGAAGCCGAGCCCACCGGTCTCGAACAGCGACCGCACCCGCCCCCTCAGGCGGGTCGCCCGGCCGCGCGTCGGGTCGCGCTCCACGCGGTCCTCCTCGTCAGCTGCGGACGGGGCGAGGCTAGGGTCCCGGCCCTCCACGGCGGACGAGGACCTGCGTGACGACCCCGGACGGCATCGACACGGCCCGCGTGACCGCGTGGCTACGGGAGCGCACCGAACTCGAACCTCCGCTCACCTTCGAGGTCATCGAGGGGGGCCGGTCGAACCTGACCTACACCGTCACGGACGCCACCGGTCGCCGCGTCATCCTGCGTCGCCCACCGCTGCACGGCGTGCTCCAGTCGGCGCACGACGTGGCTCGCGAGCACCGGATCGTCGCTGCGCTCGCGGGCTCGGACGTCCCGGTCCCTCCGCTGGTCGGCCTCGAGCCCGACGAGTCCGTCACGGGGGCGCCGTTCTACGTCATGGCGTTCGTGGACGGCCTCGTGGTCCGTGACGCCGGTGCCGCTCGCACGCTCACGCACGACGTCCGTCGCGCGACGGGCGAGGACGTCGTCGACGTGCTCGCCCGGCTGCACGCGATCGATCCGGACGACGTCGGTCTCGGCGAGCTCGGGCGCAAGGAGGACTACCTCGCCCGGCAACTGTCGCGGTGGCACCGACAGCTCACCACCGCCCGCACCCGCGATCTGCCGGTGCTCGACGAGGTCCACGCTCGGCTCGCTGCGGCGATCCCTGACCAGGGACCAGCCACGATCGTGCACGGCGACTACCGGCTGGACAACGTCATCGTGGACCCGGCCACCGGGGCGGTGCAGGCGGTGCTCGACTGGGAGCTGGCGACCCTCGGTGATCCGCTGGCCGACGCCGGGCTCCTGCAGGTCTACTGGTCCCAGCCGGGCGACGCCACGGTGCCGCTGCCCGACGCCCCGACGCTGGTCGAGGGGTTCCCCTCCCGCGCGGAGGTCGCCGAGCGCTACGCGTCGGTGTCGGGTCGGGACCTGTCGGAGCTGCCGTACTACGTGGCGTTCGGGTACTGGAAGCTGGCGTGCATCCTCGAGGGCGTGTTCACGCGCTACTCGGCGGGGGCGTACGGCGACGCGGAGGGTTTCGAGGCCTTCGGTCGCCTCGTCATCGAGCTCGCGGAACGCGCGGCGGATGCTGCCACCGAGGCCGGCCGCTGACGGCTGCAGCGTCGACGGCCGCGAGGGGCGCTCCCACGGCCGCTAGGGTGGCACCATGACGAACACAGACCCCACCGAGGAACGTCTCGCGCTGTTCATCGACCACGAGAACGTGTCGATCGGCGCACGGGACATCGGCTACCGCTTCGACATCGCACCGCTGACCGAGGCGCTGGCCGAACGCGGCCGTCTCGTGGTCCGGCGGGCCTACGCGGACTGGAACCTGTTCCGTGAGGACCGGCGCGGGATGGTCGACGGCAACGTCGAGCTCATCGAGATCCCGCAGCGCTCCGATTCGGTGCGCAAGAACGCCGCGGACATCCAGATGGCCGTCGACGCCATGGAGCTCGCCTTCACCCGCGACTTCGTGTCGACGTACGTCATCGTCTCGGGTGACAGCGACTTCACCCCGCTCGTCGGCAAGCTCCGCGAGCTGAACAAGCGCGTGATCGGTGTCGGCCTCAAGGGGTCGACCTCCGCGATGCTGCCGCCGGCGTGCGACGAGTTCATCTTCTACGATCGGCTCGACGGGGTCCCGCTCCGCTCCGGATCGTCGTCACCCGGTCCCTCGCGCAGCAAGAAGAAGGGCTCGCACAAGGGCGGCCGTGGCGGTGGGCGCGGGTCCACGTCGACCAAGACCACCGGACCGTCGAAGCTTGCGGACGACACGTCGGCGACGCCGGACGCACCCGCTTCGAAGTCGCAGAAGCAGGACCTGCGCGCGCTCGAGCGCCAGATCACCCGCACGCTGGCCGGCCTGCAGTCCTCCTCGGCTGGGGGCTCGATCCAGGCCTCGAACCTCAAGCGCGCTCTGCTCCGCAAGGACCCCACCTTCTCGGAGCAGGACGTGGGCTTCCGCGGGTTCCGCGAGCTGCTGCGTCACCTCGAAGGTGCCGGTGTGATCACCCTGACCGAGGGGTCGGCGCCCGGCGATCCCGAGGTGGAGCTGCCGTCCGAGGGGCTCGGCGAGGATGCCGCCTTCGCGTTGCTGCGCCGCACCGTCAAGGAGCTGATGGTCGAACTCGGCGGCGACCCGCCGCTGTCCGGCCTCAAAGACCAGCTCCGCAAGCGTGAAGAGGGCTTCTCCGAGAAGGACCTCGGCTACTCGGGGTTCCTGCAGTTCTGCAAGGCGGCGGTCACCAAGAACGCCGTCGAGATGGACTGGGAGGAAGGCGACGGGGAGTACTACCTCTACGTCGAGGACGAGGCCCCCGCGAGCTGACGCGGACGACGCCCCGGCGTCCCAGCGGAATCAGACGCCGCGGCTGCTTTCGACGACCTCGTCGATGAGCCCGTACTCGACGGCCTCCTCGCCGGTCATCCAGAAGTCGCGGTCGGTGTCCTCGGCGATCTGCTCGACGCTCTTGCCGGTGCGCGCGGCCATGATCTCGTTGATGCGCTCGCGCATCCAGACGATGTTCTTGGCCTGGATCTCGATGTCCTTGGCCGTGCCCCGGGCGCCGCCGAGCGGCTGGTGGATCATGATCCGGGCGTTCTGGGTGGCCGAGCGCGTGCCCGTGCCGGTGCACAACAGGAAGGCAGCGGCGGACGCGGCCAGGCCGATGCAGCGCACGTTCACGTCGCTCTTGAGCAGCTGGATGGTGTCGAAGATCGCGAACATCCCGGTGATGATCCCGCCGGGGGAGTTGATGTACATCGTGATGTCGTCGTGCCCGTCCGCGTCGAGCGCCAGCAGCTGCGCGATGAGGCGGTCCGAGGAGTCGTCCTCGACCGGACCGTTCATGAACAGGATGCGCTGTTCGAAGAGACGGTCGGTCGCGCGGCGCGACTGGCCGATGAGCTGCTCGAGATCGTCGGCCACGGTGGGGCCTTCCTCGCCTCGCGTGGGCGACTCGGGGACGGTGCCCGCCGGTGGACGGGCGGCCGATGGTAGCGATGGCCTCCGGTAGGCAAGCGCCCGTGCGTCAGGGCGACTCAGACCGGCATCCGATCGTGCGGTCGGTGCGTGTCAGAGCAGCTCGGGACGGTCGCGTTCCTCCGACATACCGATCGGTCCCTCGGTGATCCCGTGCAGGAACTGCTGGCACGGCGCGTACCAGGAGTTGAACATGTCCTCGACCTTGCCGAACGCGACGAGGTTGCGCCGGAACAGCATCCCCACGTAGTCGGCGACCTGCTGCGCCGACGGGATGTGGTGGGTGACGATGATGATCGTCGACCCGATCTCGGCGACGATGTCCTTGGCGAGGTCGTTGAGGTAGGCGGTACGCACCGGGTCGAGCCCCGAGTCCGGTTCGTCGAAGAGCAGGATCTCGGGTTCCATGACGAGGGCCCGGGCCAACCCGCAGCGCTTGCGCATCCCACCCGAGATCTCGTCCGGCATCATGTCCCCGGCACCCTCGAGCCCCACCAGCTCGAGCTTCTCCATGACGATGGAGCGGATCTCCTTCTCACCCTTGCTGGTGTGCTCACGCAGGGGGAACGCGGCGTTGTCGTACACCGTCATCGACCCGAACAGCGCGCCGTCCTGGAACAGCACGCCGAACTTCTTACGGACCTCGAGCAGGCGCTTGCGGCTGAGCGTCGGGATGTTCTCATCGCCGACCCAGACCTCACCGCTGTCGGGGGTGAGCAGGCCGATGAGGTTGCGCATGAACACCGACTTGCCGGTGCCGGACGGGCCGATGACCGTGGTGATCTTCCCGCGCGGGAAGTCGATCGAGATGTCCTCGAGGACCTGGTTCTTCCCGAACGACTTGCTCAGGTTGCGCACGGAGATGACCGGATCATCGATGACGGTGTTGCCCGGGTAGACCGGGTCGTCGAGCTTGTCGTAGTCGTCCGGCGGCCCGTGCAGGTGGTTGCCACCGAAGCCGATCCCGGCACCGACCGGTTCGAAGTTCGAGACGTAGTTGACGACCTCGCTCACGTGGAGCCTCCGCTCAGCGGGTGGTGTTGACCAGCAGGAGGTCCGTCGGGACCTCGTGGGTGATGCGGTTGGAGACCGAGCCGAGCAGGCGCGAGGGTCCGCTCATGCCCTTGTTACCGATGACGAGCAGGTCGTAGTCCCGCCCACCGCGGGTGAGGCCGCTGACGGCGTCACCGTCGACGATCACCTGACGCGGTCGGTCCGCGAGTCCCTCGGTTCGGGACGCCGCGTCGTCGAGGACGGCCTCCCCGCGCTCCTGCGTGCGCGCGACGGTCACGAGGGTGGCCTCGGCGCCGATGGCGTCGGCGAGGGCGAGACCCCGTTCCACCGCGCGTGCCGCGGTCCGCGACCCGTCGGTCGCGAGCGCGATCCGTTCCCACCCCGTGTCGCGCTGCGTGCACAGCAGCAGGTCGACGGGGGAGTGGTGGGTGAGCTGGTGGGGGACGTTGCCGACCAGCCGCTCGGAGCGGTGGGTCAACCCCACGGTCCCCACCACCAGCAGCCCGTCGGGGTGGGTGCCAGCCGACTCGAGCAGAGACTCGACCGGGGCGCCGATGGCCTGGATCTGCCGGACGTCCTCGACCTCGAGGCGCCTGGCGGTCCCGGCGGCGTCGGAGGTGGTCTCGATCGCCCACTGCGCGTCCATCGCCGCGGCGCTGCCACCCGGGAACTTCGCTTCCTCGGACAGCGCCGGGGGATCGCTCTGGTGGCGCTGCCAGGCGGTGATGACCACGAGGGGAGCGCCCACGCCCGATGCGACGCGTGCGGCGACCTCGACGGCGCGACCCGCCGTGGCGGACCCGTCGGTCCCGACCAGCACGTGGCTGTAGCTCACCCCTCGTCCTCTCCGTCGACGGTGGCGCCGGCGTCCGACGGCGGTACCACGTCGGTGCGGTCGGCGGTCTCCTGCAGGGCGTCGACCACGAGCTCGACGGAGTCGATACGCCACTCGCCTCCGTCGTCGACCAGCCCGAGCCGGGCGTACCGGAGCGACACCTCGGTGCCCTCGGTGATGTCGGTCGTCACCTCCTGGACCACGACGGCCAGCGCGACGGCCTGATCCCCGTCGAGCGACTGGACGAGGACGTCCTCGACCTCGCCCCGCGAGCGAGCGCCGATCTCCTCGAGCGTGGCGAGGTCATCGGTGCCGCCGAAGAGCTGGTCGACGTCCGTGGCGAAGGTCTCGGTCCCGGCAGCACGCAGCGACTCGCGGGTGTCGGCCATCCCGTCGGAGGCGTCCCAGGTGGTCAGCTCGAGCGCGAAGCTGCCCGCTGCGGTCTCGATGCGTTCGAGCTCGGCGGTCCGCGCGTCCGCCTCCTGGATGGTCAGCACCGCCCACACCACGGCCGCGATGGCGGCCAGCGTGGCGATCGCAGCGATGATCCAGGGCAGCATCGACCCGCGGCGAGCGTCGCCCATCGCGGGGGCGAGGTCATCCCCGGGAGCGGGGGCGTCCGGGCCACCCGGAGCGTCGAGGGCCTCGGTCGTGCTGCCGTCCTGCACCATCAGGTGTCGCTCCCACGTCGGCGGAGCCGCCAGCCGGCCCAGCCAAGCAGAGGCAGGCCGATGAGGGCGATCCCCGTCGCGATGAGGATGCCGATGTGGGTCCCCGTGCGTGCGAGGTCGTCGTCGCCGCGGGCCACGAGCTCGGTCGACCCGTCTTGACCCTCGACCGTGGTCCCGCCCACCGGACGGTCGGAGGAGGCGGGGACGGGCGACACCTCGTCACCCTCGCGGCGCGAGCTGCTGCCGTCCGGGTCCACCCGGGGGTTGGACGCGGCGACGCGGGGCGCGTAGTCGATCCCTGGTGAGGTGGGGTGGGCGTCCTGCACACCCGGTTGACGGACGGCGTCGGTGCCGCGGCCGAACTCCTCGCTGACACACGCGGCACCAGGGGTGGTGGCGTACGTCGGGCGGAACTCGGGGTAGAACTCGGCCGTCATCGGCTCGTCGCCGACGAGCTGGACGCGGAGCCAGAGCAGCCCGGTGTTGCTGTCCGGCTGCGCGAAGAGGGCGAAACCCTGCTGGAAGAAGAAGCGGTGGAGCACGAGCCCGCGCTCGAACTCGTCGAGCTTGGAGGAGTACAGACCCGGTCCGTTGGCGCCGTCGTAGGTCGACGGTCCGAGCAGCAGGTCGTTCAGCGACGTCAGGTCGCCCATGAGGCAGCCGAGGTTCGGCCGGGTGTTCAGCACGAACGCGTCGAGCTGGTCGAGCGCCGGGGTGGCGTTGTCGAGCAACGCGTCGACGTTCGGTCGCTGCTCGGCGAACACCTCGGTCAGGTCCGCGCCGTTGCGGATGGCGGAGCGCAGCGTGTCCCGCTGCTCTTGGAGGACCGCGAGCGTGGCCTCCGAGGCGTCGAGCAGGCGCTCGAACTCGGGGATACCGCCGACCAACGTGCGCTGCAGGTCGAGGCTGTCGCGACCGAGCCGGCGCAGTCGTTCGCCGCGCCCGTCGAGCGCGAGCGCGAGCTCCTCGACCACGATGGTGACGTCGTCGACCTCGAGCGCCGAGAACAGCTCGACGGTCTCCTCGAGCAGCCCGGCGACCTCCGGAGCGATGGTGATGTCCTCGGTGGTGACCTCCGAGTCCGGCTCCGCCGCGGTCCAGTCGGCCTCCGTCGGGGCCAGGTCGATGGCCTGCTCACCGATGGGGGAGCGACGTAGCACCGTGGTCCGTGCGGGGTCGGGGATCTGCTGGTCGCCCTGGATGCTCAGGCTGAGCAGCACCCCGTTCTCGGTCACCTCGACGTCATCCACCTGCCCGACCGCACGGCCCATGACGGTGACCTGCTGGTCCGGCAGGATGCCGCCCGCCTCGGGCAGCGCCACCCGGAGCGGGTAGCTGTCGTCGAACACCACGCCGCTGGCGTAGGTCGCGAACGCACCGGCGACGAGCAGGATGCTCAGGCCGACGACCACGAGGACGTTGGTCGAGACGCGTGCCGATAGCCCTCTCACGATCCACCCTCCCGCACGTCACCGGTCATCGGGCGTTCGCTTCGTCGGTCTCCTGGCGGCACACCTCGAGGTCGTCGTAGCACTCCTCGCTGCGCGGGGACTTGTCGATCGGTTCGCCCGGCTCCGGGTGCTGCAGGTCGCAGGACTCGGCCGGGTTGTTCGGATCGTCGTTGACGCCGCAGACGATGAAATCGAGCCAGACCTGCCCGAAGTGGCTCCCCGAGCCCTGCTCGAGGACCACGCCGTTCGGGACGTGCAGGTTGTGACGCGGCAACCACGTCAGGACGTTGCTGAGTGCACCGTCGACGCGCGTGAGCTGGGCGAGCACGATCCGCAGGGTCCGGATGGAGTCGTCGATCTCGGAGCGGTGGTCGCGCAGGATGCGGCTGCCGACCGTGGACAGCTCGTCGAGGTCGGCGAGCGCGTCGAGGAGGCGGTCGTCCTCCTCCTCGAGCACCTGCGACGCTCGCTCGAGGACGGCCAGGGATCCGGCGTTGACCTCCGCATCGGGGGCCATCGCCGCGGCGAGGCCGTCGAGCGAGTCGATCAGCGCGAGCAGGTCATCGGAGCTGTCGTTGTAGGTGCCGACGAAGCCGTTGACGTCGTCGATGAAGCGGCCGAGCAACCCGCCGCGTCCACCGAAGGCGATGGCACCGGTCTCGACCGCTGCGGCGAGCTGATCGGACGCGATGACCGAGAGCGCGTTGTCACCGGAGGCGACCAGCTCCTCGAACTCGGTCACGACGCGCGTGTCCTCGATCACGTCGCCGTCCTGCAGCGACCCGCCGTCCTCGATGGGGCGCAGGTCGATGAACATCTCGCCGAGCAGGGCGGTGCGGCCGAGGACGGCTTCGGTGCCATCGGGCAGACCGAGGTCGTTCTGGACCTCCATGGTGACCTCGGCACGCATGTCGTCGGTCAGCTCGATGCCCTTGATGACGCCGACGGGAACGTCACCGGCGCGGACGTGGGCGTCGGTGACGAGGCCACCGACATCGTCGAAGGTCGCGGTCAGGGTGATGGGGTCCGACCCGGCGGGCGAGCAGGCCGCCAGGAGGGTCGCCAGCGCGACGACGGGAGCCATGATCGACCACCGACGTCGACGTGAGGTGCGCGTGGAGGTGTTCACCGGTCACCTCCGCCGGTCAGCCCGCCGAGTCCATCGAGCAAGCCGGCGTCGTCGGAGGGCGCATCCTCGTCGGATGGCGCGGGTCCACCGGCGTCGCTCGGGGCGTCGGAGCCGTCCTGCTGGTTCTCGAGCATCTCACCGATCACGACCTCACCGAGCTCGGGCGAGGCGGTCGCGAGGTTCAGCAGCGCTTCCTCGATCGGGACGGCGTCACCACGGCAGGGGACGATCGGCGCGGCGCAGACGACGCCGCCGAGCAGGTCGGCGATGACCGCGTTCTCGCACAGGTCCCCCGGCAGGCCGGCTTGCAGGCACAGGCCCCCGATGCGGAAGATGATCCCCTCGGTCAGCGGCTCACCGAGCGCGAACAGCTGGTCCTGCAGGGGCAGGTACCCGCGCTCGCGGTCGACGACCCGTTCCGCGTGCCGGAACAGCTCGGCCGACGACAGGATGGCGTTCGAGACGTTGTCCAGGTTGCGTTGGACGGTCCGCCCGACGCGGGTGAGGACCGCGATGTCGTCCTCGAGGCGGGTGCGGTTGACGGCGAGCAGCCCATCGAGCTCGGCGGTCACCCGCACGAGCCCCGTCAACGCCGCGTCGATGTCGCCCCGGTCGTTGACCAGCGAGGCGGCGACGGTGTCGAAGTCCTGGAGGATCGCCGCGAGCTCCTGATCCCGGGACGACAGGGTCTGGTTGAGGTCGGCGAGCCGTGCCGCGAGATCGATCAGCTCCTGATCGTTGTCGCGCAGCACGCCGATCGCGTCGCTGGCCGAGTCGATGGTGCGGCCGAGCTGGGCACCCTGGCCATCGAGGGTGTCGGCCAGGTTGGTCACGAACCGGGCGACCTCGGGCCCCTCGAGGCCCCCCACGAAGTTCTCGAGGCCGGTCAGCACCTCGTCGAACTCGAAGGGCACGAGGGTCCGCTCGACCGGGATGACGGTGTCCGCCGCCATCCGGGGGCCGTCGGTGTAGGCCTGCAGCTGCACGTAGCGCTCGCCGAGCAGCGAGGCGGGGACCACCGTCGCGGACGAGTCCGCGGGCAGGTCGACGTCCCCGTCGATACGCATGATGACCTCGACCACCTCGGCCCCGTCGGGGACGACGATGTCGGTGATCTGGCCGACGTTCACCCCGAGCACCTTGACGGGGGAGCCCGGGAAGAGGTTGAACGAGCGGGTCAGTTCGGCGCTCACGGTGTAGGCGCCGTTGTTGCCGAAGATCCCACACGCCGACGTGGCGAGCGCGAGGACGAGCAGCGCCGCGATGGTGCGTCGCCGGGGTCCGGTGGTCATCACTGGCCACCTCCCTGGAGCGTGGTGGGGACGCCGAGGAAGCGGCTGACGGCGTCGGTACCGGTCAGCCCGCGGCCGAGGTCCCCGATGAGCGGCGCGGGACCGCCCTGGTCCTGGCCGCCGTCGTCGGCTGGCGGTCCGTCCTCCGAGCCCTGGGACGGGACGCCCTCCTCACCACAGCGTGGGTCCGGTGCGAGCACCTCGGTGAAGAGCTGGTCGAGCGCGCCGCCACACTCGAGGAGCGAGCCGATGCCGATGCTGCCGAGGTTGGTGGCGAAGACGTTGCCCCAGCTCGGGTTGTCGACCTGGGCGGCGCCACCGGAGTAGCCGATCGACGAGAAGCCATCGAGCCCGGACGCGAGGTAGGTCAGGGTGTGCGCGAGGTCGACCTGGTGGCGGTCGATCACCGCGAGGTCCTCGCTGAAGGATTCGACGACCCGGTCGATCTGCGCTCGGCGTTCGGCGACCAGATCGGCGGTGAGGGTCGAGGTCCGCGAGGTCTCACGCAGGAGCCGGGTGATGTCGGCACGGCGGTCGACGAGGCGGTCGAGCACGGACCCGAAGTCGTCGATGATCGCCACCAGCTCGGTGTCCTTGGAGGCGACGGCGTCGACGACGACCGTGGCCCGGTCGAGGACGTCCTCGATCTCATCGCGGCGGTCCGAGACGATGGTGGTCACCGCTTCGACACCCTCGAGGAGGGCTTCGACGTCCTCGCGACTGTCGTCGGTGACGTCGGCGAGCGCGGTGGTCAGCTCGCGAAGGGCTGGCACGTCGAGCTCACCGAGCAGCTCGGCGGACCGGTCCCCGAGCTCGGGCAGGTCCACCGGGGTCGTGGTGCGGTCGAGCGGGATGAGGCTGCCGGCTTCGAGCATCTGCGACGACGTGCCGGGCACGACGGTCAGCCCGCGGCGGCCGAGGGCGGTGTTCAAGGTCACCGCAGCCATCGAGTCGGCGGGCATCTCGGGCACCGTGAGGGTGAAGTCGACGAGCACGTGGTCCCCGTCGATCTCGACCCCGGTGACGGTGCCCGCCCGGTGGCCGCCGACGTAGACGAAGTCGCCGTCCTCGAGGCCGGCCGCGTCGGTGAAGGCGGCCTGCATGGGTTCACCGTCGACGAACAACCCCGCGGTGGCGAGCACCGCGAAGGCGGTGCCGGCGGCCACGACCGCCGCGACGATGACCCCGATGACGGCCTGGTTGCGTTCGAGCAGCATCAGCGACCCCCTCCGCCGAAGAGCTCCGCGAGGGCGTCGGAACTGGCGCCGCCGCCGTCCGAGCCGCCGCTGGCGTTGGGCTTGGCGGCCCCTCGCTCGGTGGTGATGACCTCGCCACCGACCGACATGCCGACGGCACGGATGTTGAACCACTGGCCGGTCCGCGAGATCAGGTGGTAGCCGACGAGGCCACGGGGGGAGGTCTCGAGCACGCGTTGGAGGTCGTCGTGCTGGGCGTTGAGGACGGCGGTGACGTCCTCGAGCGCGTCGAGCGTCAGGCGGATCTCGTCGTCGTTGGCCTCGACGAGGCGCCGCAGCTCCTCCTGGCCGTCGGCGATCGAGATGATCGCTGAATCGAGCTCGTCGTTGCGTTCACGCAGCGTCGAGGCGACCTCGGCGAACGAGTCGATGAGCCCCCGCAGCTGCTCCTCACGCGCCGCGTAGGCGTCGAGGACGGTCACCGAGTTCGTCAGCAACCGCTCGATCTCGGTGTCGCGGGATGCGATCGTCTGGGTCAGTTCGCCACCCTGACGGATGAGGTCGCGGACCTCGCCCTCGCGTCCGACGAGCGCGGTCGACAGCGCCTCGAGGATCTCGTTCTGCTGGGACGGGTCGAGGGCGTCGATGAACGGTGTCAGCCGCTGCAACAGCGAGCCGAGGTCGGCGGGGGAGCGGGTCTGATCGCGCGGGAAGGTGTGGTCAGGGTCGACCGGGGCGCCCTCGCCGGGTTCGACGTAGAGGTAGCGGAGCCCCGTCACGTTGCGCCACCGGATCGCGATGGTCGAGTCCTCGGGGACCGCGATGTCCTCGGCCAGGGAGAAGTCGACGTGGACGGCGCCTCCGGGCTGGTGGGCGATGTCCTCGACGCGACCGAGGGTGACGCCAGCGATCTTCACGTCGTCGTTGACGAGCAGACCTTCGATGTCCTCGAAGGTGGCGGCGTACTCGACGCGGTCCGCGAAGGAGATGTTGCCGATCACGACCACGAGCAGCCCGGTGAACGCCAGGCAGACGAGCGCGAAGAGCCCGAACTTCAGCAGCGTGAAGCGCTCGTTCACGAGGCTCCCTCCGCGCACAGCTCGGGGATCTCGGGCAGCCCGACCACCTCGGCCTCGTGGCACAGGAAGTAGACCGGGTCGAAGGAATCCTCGGTGATGAAGATGCGGAACGGTGCCCACTCGGAGCCGTCGTCGAGCAGCAGACCGCCGGAGCCCAGCGCCCGGCTGTACATGAAGATCCCGTCGACCAGGCTACCGATGTTGTCCTGCTGGCGCTGCAGCACGTCACCGACGGGCTGCGAGGTCCGCAAGAAGCGCGAGATGACCGGCTCCTCGACCTGGAGGAACGCGGAGAAGTTCCGTGAGAAGCGCGACACGGTGTCGAGGTTGCGGCGCAGGTCCGCCTGCCGCTCGACGAGCACCGCGGTGGCTTCGGGCAGGGCGGTGTTCATCCGGGTCAGGTCCGGGACGGCCAGCGTCAACGCGTCGCTGACGTCGGTGAACGCGCGGAGCCGAGCCAGGGTGTCGGGGGCCGTCCGCGCCCCGAACTCGGCGAGCTCCTGGCCGAGCTCGATGTTCTCGGCGATGACCTCGCCCTCGCCGCGCTGGTCACCGAGCGTGTCGACGATCGTGGCGAGGTCCTCGGGGTCGATCGACTCGAGGAACGGCTGCAGCGCGGCGATGGCCTCGGTGATCTCGGTCGGTGCTCGCGACGCCACCAGGTGGTCGCCCGCCTCGAGGTAGGGACCCTCCCCGAGGGAGCCTTCCGGGAAGGACAGGTCGATCTGTTTCTCGCCGAGGAGGGTCTTCGGCGTCACCACGAGGTCGATCTGATCGGCGACCGGCAGCCGCGGCTCGGGATCGAGGGTCAGACGGGCGAGCGCCACGCCGTCCTCGTACATCGTCTCGGCCACCTTGCCGACCGCCACGCCGCGGACCTTGACGTCGGTGCCCTGGCGGACGCCGGAGCCGGCCCGGCCGAGCTCGGCCACGACCTCGTAGCTGCCGGCAGGCGGCGCGTACCGCGCCTCGAGGACGACCGCCGACACCGCGATCACCAGCACGGCGGTCGCCGTGCCGACGATGCGGCGGACGAGCGTCGGATCCATGGTCTTCACGCTCACCCCGCGATCTTGATGGTCTCGCCGCCAGCTGCCCAGAACGCCAACGACAGGACCATGTTCAGGATGACGACCGCGGTGATGGACGCGCGGATGGCGCGCCCCACGGCGACGCCCACGCCGGCGGGTCCACCCCTGGCGTAGAAGCCGTAGTAGGTGTGGATGAGGACGACCACGATCACGAAGATGACCGCCTTCATCACCGAGTAGAAGATGTCGATCGGTGGGAGGAAGAGGTCGAGGCGGGTGTCGTAGGCACCGGGCGAGACGGTGTAGAAGCCCGTCACGATCAGTCGTGTGGCGAAGAAGGCGCTGAAGAGCGCCAGCAGGTACAGGGGGATGGTGGGGATGAGCGCCGCCCACAGGCGGGTCGACACCAGGTAGGGGATCGGGCGGACCCCGATGACCTCGGCCGCGTCGATCTCCTCGGAGATGCGCATGGCGCCGAGCTCGGCGGTGTACCCGGCGCCGATCTTGGCCGCGATCGCGATGCCGGCGATCAGCGGGGTGATCTCACGCACGTTGGCGAACGAGCTGATCAGGCCGACGTAGGCCTGAGCCCCGATCTGGTCGAGCGCCGCGACGCCCTGGAGGCCGACCTGGGTGCCGGTGAAGAACGCCAGCGCCGCGATGACGAACAGCATGCCGCCGCCGACGATGAGACTGCCGGCACCGACCACCACGTCGGAGATCTGCGGGAGGATGACCGATCGCCACCACTTGAGGCTGTAGGGCATGGCGCCGACGGCCTCGCCCCAGAACTTCATCTGGTCGGCGAGTTCCTCGAACGGCTTCAGCGGCCGCGAGACGGTGCGCAGCGCTCGGGTCTCGACGCTCGGCCGGGTGACGTCCTGGGTGGTCATCGTCAGAACTTCGGGGGCACGAGGTTGAAGTACAGGGCGGTCCCGATGAAGTTGGTGAAGAAGAGGATGATGAAGGTCAGGACGACGGCGCGGTTGACGGCGTCGCCGACCGACTTCGGGCCACCGACGACCGAGTAGCCGTACCAGCACGAGATCGATGCGGCGAGGAAGCCGAACAGGGTGGCCTTGATCATCGCCGACCAGAGGTCGGGGAGGTGGGCCAGCTCGGTGAACGAGGCGAAGTAGGCCCCGGAGGTGCCGTCCTGGACCGGGACCGCCATGACCCAGCCGCCGGCGATACCGGCGACCGAGACCAGACCGTTCAGCAGCACCGCCACGAGCGAGGCGGCGGCGAGCCGCGGCAGGACCAGGCGGTGGATCGGGTCGATCCCCATGACCTCCATCGCGTCGAGCTCGTTGCGGATGCGCCGCGAGCCGAGGTCGGCGGTCATCGCCGACCCACCGGCGCCCGCGATGAGCAGGGCCGTGGCGACCGGCGCCGATTCGCGCACGATGGCGAGGACCATCGCGGCGCCGATCGAGGACTCCGCGCCGAGCTGCTGGGCGAACGAGCCGACGTGCAGCGCGATGATGACCCCGAACGGGATCGAGATGAGCACGACCGGGATGGCGGTCACCTTGGCGATGAACCAGCACTGCTGGATGAACTCGCCGAAGGGGAAGCCCTTGCGGATGGAGAGGGTCCCGTCGATGCCCATCGATGCCACGCCACCGAGCTGGGCGACGCTGGCTCGAACGGACGGCACGGAGCTTTCCTCTCCCAAGGTCAGCCGCGGGAGGATAGACCGGGACCCCGTCGTCCGGTCACATCCGTCCGGTCTGCGCGGCCGGGGCGGTGATCGATCGGCGTAGCACCGGCCTCGGGACGTCGGTCCCCCCGCTCTCCACGAGGGCGGGCGCACGGCAGGTCTGCTCACCTCAACGACCGGGGGGCGGGGTGGTGACGGTCACGCTGCCGGTCCCGGTCCCGGCCGGCCGGCCCGGAGCAGCGCTTGACCGTGCGCGGGTCGCGCAGCACACTCCGCCCGCCGGTCGAACAGGGAGCTCGGGACGTGGCGGACGCAGACGAGGACAAGCGAGGTCGGCGCTCCAGTGGCTCGCGGACGCTGTCGCGGGGGCTCGCCCTCCTGACCGCGCTCGGGGAGCACGGGGACGGGGCGACCGTGTCGGGGCTCGCCGAGGCGACGGGCCTGGACCGGGCGGTGCTCTACCGCCTGCTCGACACGCTGACGGCCGAGGGCTTCGTCACCCGTGACCCGGAGACCCGCAAGTACCGCCTCGGGCTGTCGATGCTCGAGCTCGGTGTGCGCGCGGCCCAGGGGCTCGAGGTCCGGCGGCTCGCCGGACCGCCGCTCCGGGCGCTGTCCGAGGACACCAACGAGACCGCGTGCCTGGCCGTGCGTGACCGTGACGACCTCGTGGTCGTCGAGGTCATCGAGCCCGGCGATCGCTTCGTGCAGGTCAACTACCGCATCGGGTTCCGTCACCCTCTCGGGGTCGCCGCGCACGGCAAGGCGTTGCTGGCCTTCCTGCCGGACGGTGCGCGCGACCCGTCGCTGCAGGCCGTCCGTCAGCGCGGGGTGGCCTACACCCGCGACGAGCTCGAGCCCGGCGCGTCCGGTGTCGCGGCACCCGTCTTCGACCACACCGGCAAGGCCGTCGCCGCCGTCGGCATCGTCGCGCCGACCGCGCGGCTGCCCGAGCCCGAGGCCATCGCCCTCCGCGTCCTGCGGTCGGCCCGTGAGATCTCCGAGCGGCTCGGTTGGCGTCCCCGCCGCGCCACCTGAGCGGTCAGGCCGTCAGCGTGCGCTGAGCGCCGGAAGCTGCGCGGCGCGCGCGAAGCGCTGCGAGAGTGCCTCTCGGGACACGATCCGGGAGGTCAGAGGTGGCGCAGCACGTCCGGGGCCGAGCGACGAAGCAGGCGCACGTCGGGTTGCCCGACGGCACGGTCGAGGAGGAGTTCGGCCGCCGCGGCTTCTACGGGCAGGCCACCCACCTCTACCGCCTGCACCCGCCCACCGGTTGGACCAGCATCGACGGGCCGCTGCGGCCACACGCGATGGACCTGCGCTCGCTTCCCGAACCGGGAGACGATCGGGTGCTGTGGACCGACGTGCTCGTCAACGACGACGTGGCCCTCGGCGTGTGGAGCCGCACCACCGAGCTGCCGTTCTTCCTCCGCGACGGGGACGGTGACCTGACCCTGTTCGTCCACCGCGGCGAGGGCGTGGTCGAGACCGACTTCGGGCCCCTCACCTACGGCGAGGGCGACTACGTCGTGCTGCCGCGCGGCACGACCTTCCGCTTGGTCCCCTCGGCGCCGACGTTCCTGCTCACCATCGCCACGACCGCCCAGATCGAGCCACCCGACAAGGGCCTGCTCGGACGCCACGCGCTGTGGGACGAGTCGGTCGTCCGCATCCCGGACATCGACCCGCACGATGAGGCGGGCGACTTCGAGGTGGTCATCCGCCAGCAGGGCGAGCTGACCAGCGTCCGCTACCCGTTCCACCCGCTGGACGTGGTGGGGTGGAAGGGTGACCTCACGGCCTTCGCCCTGAACGTCCTCGACCTCAAGCCGGTCAGCTCGTTCAGCTACCACCTGCCACCGAGCGCCCACACCACCTTCGTGGCCGGCAGCGCCGTCATCTGCACCTTCGTGCCGCGGCCGCTCGAGACCGCCCCCGACGCCCTGAAGGTGCCGTTCTACCACCGCAACATCGACTACGACGAGGTCATCTTCTACCACCACGGCGACTTCTTCAGCCGTGCCGGGATCGAGCCCGGGATGCTCACCTGGCACCCCCAGGGCATCCACCACGGTCCGCACCCGAAGGCGGTCGCGAACGCCGGGACCAAGGACTTCACCGACGAGATCGCGGTCATGCTCGACACCCGCCACCCCCTCGCGGTCACACCTGCGGGCAGCGGCGTCGAGCTCGGTGACTACTGGGCCAGCTGGCAGGACTGAGCCGGCCCGGCGACCCACCCGAGGACCACTACGCTGGTCCCACACGAGCGGGTCGGAGGTGCGGTGGCGAGCGAGCTCGAGCTGGCGACGGTCGAGGTGCTCGGCGCCCTCGCGTACGGACAGCTGCGCTCCTTCGAGTCGGCAGCCCGCGCCGTCCGGCACGCGCCGGACGCCGGCACAGCTGACGTGCTCGCGGAGCTCGCCGTGCGGGAACACGCCGCCTACGCGGCGCTGCGCGACCACCTCGCCGAACGCACCGACCTCGCGACGGCGGTGATGGATCGCCAGAAGCCGCACTTCGACGCGTACTTCGACCGCGTGCCGCTCGACGACTGGTTCGGCGCCTGCGTCTTCTTCGCCGTCGGGTTGCCGATGGCGGCCGACTTCGGTCGCGGCCTCGCACCCGTGTTGACGCCCGAGACCGCGGTGGTGGTCGTCGGCGCACTCGCGGACCGCGCCCCCTTCGAGCGGTTCGCCATCGACCGGCTCGGGGCGCTGCTCACCGACGACGCGGCCACGCAACGGGCCGGTCGCGTCGCCGCCGACGTGCTGGGCCGGGCGCTGACGGTCTTCCAGGGGATCATCGCCGACACCGATGCCCTGAAGGTCCTGCTCGAGCACGACGCCGAGGAGGAGGGCGTGTCCGGCGAGGCTCGCGTCAAGGAGCTGGCCATCACCGTCCTGTCCGGCCACCGCCGGCGGATGGTGGAGCTCGGCCTCGAGGACCTCGACGAGCTCTAGGCCGACGGCACTACGGCGTGGCGGGCGTCCGTTCGAGGTGGACGCCGTCCCAGGCCGGATCGCGGTGCGGGTGGTCCTCGCGCCAGTGCCCCCCGCGTGATTCGGTCCGTAGGCGCGCCGACCCGACGATCAGCTCCGAGGTGCGGATGCCGTGGTGGAGCTCGATCTCCTCGGGGCTCTCGCCCGGGTGGCCGAGCTCGGTCCGCCAGGCGGCCAGCTGGGACGCGGTCGCCGCCAGCGCCGCGCCGTCGCGCACCGGTCCAGCCCCGGTCGACATCAGCGCGCGGAGCTGCCGCCGGAGCTCGGCGACATCGGAGCGCGACCCGGTGCCGACCGGCGGCGCGGGACCGAGGTCACCGACCGCGTCGGGCAGCTCTTCCGCGAGTGCCCGGGCCGTCCGAGCACCGAAGACCACCGCCTCGCTGAGCGAGTTCGACGCCATGCGGTTGGCGCCGTGCAGACCGGTGGACGCGACCTCGCCACAGGCGTAGAGACCGAGGACCGACGTGCGGCCGTGCAGGTCCGTGCGCACCCCGCCGACGTGGTAGTGGGCCGCAGGCGTGACGGGGACACGTTCGGTCGCGAGGTCGAAGCCGTGCTGGCGGGCCCCGCCGAGCACGGTGGGGAACTCGTGGACGAGCACGTCGTGACCGAGACCGGTGGCGTCGAGCCAGGCGGTCCCGTCCGGCTGTTCCAGGATCGCCTTGGCGACCACGTGCCGCGGTGCGAGCTCGGCGTCGGGGTGGCGACCGACCAGGAACCGGGTGCCGTCCTCGGCGTGGAGGGTGGCGCCGGCGCCGCGCAGCGCTTCGGTCAGCAGGAAGCGCCAGGTGCCGCTGACCGCCAGACCGGTCGGGTGGAACTGGACGAACTCGACGTCGCGGACGGCGGCGCCGGCCGCGACGGCGAGCGCGAGTCCATCCCCCGTGGCGTTGTCCGGGTTGGTCGTCGCGGCGAACAGCCCGCCGCAGCCGCCGGTCGCGAGCACGGTCGCGCGAGCGTGGACCGCGACCGGGCCGTCCGGCGTCAGGACGTGGGCTCCGGTGACCGAGCCGGCGGGGTCCCGCGCCAGGGACCGGACGATGCCGGCCAGACGGCTGACGCGTGGGGCGGCGGCGAGCCGCAGGACACGCATCAGCTCGGCTCCGGTGGCGTCGGCCCGGCGGACCGACCTGGCGACCCGCTGGCCACCCTCGCGTGCGAGCGAGAGGGTCGGCAACAGCTCGGCCGCCTCGGTCCCGACCGGGACGCCACCGACGTCGCCGCCGTGGTGGCGGTCGAGCACCGCGCCGAGCTCGAGCAGCCGCAGCACGTGCTGCGGGGCCTCACGGGTCAGCACGTCGACCGCGACGGGGTCGCACAGGCCGTCGCCGGCGATGATGGTGTCCTCGGCGTGCGCGGCGGGGGAGTCGTCCGGGCCGAGCGCTGCGGCCAACCCTCCCTGGGCCCACGGCGAGGACCCGGAATCGCCTCCGGGCACCCCCTTGTCCACGACGATCACGTCGAGGTGGTCGGGCAACGACACCGCGGCGTACAGCCCGGCGAGCCCCGCGCCGATGATGAGGACGTCGCAGGTGGCGCGCCCACCGTCGATCGGGGGTGCCGGCGGAGGTCCGCCGATCGATGGGGCGTTCACGCTGGCCGGTCGAGGGTCGAGGTCCGGGTGTCGACCGGTCGGGGCGTGCGGTCGGCGACGGTGTCGCGGACCGCGATCGAGTTGGTGACGACCTCGCCGAAGCCGACGGGGTCGAGCAGCAACCAGGAGTGGCCGGCGTCCTCGATGATGTCGCCCTGCGCGCCCGCCGCGTCGCACATCGCCAGGAACGTCGCTTCGGGGACCACGGTGTCCTCCGCTCCCCAGACGATCGAGACCGGCAGACCGCGTTCGGCGAGCTCGGCCAACTCGTCGCGCAGGTCAGCGCGCCGGGCGAGGTCGGCCGCACGCCACACGGCACGCGGGTTGGTCAGCGCGTTGGTCAGCACGTCACGCACGACCACCGGGAGGGTGCGGCTCTGGCGCCACGGCAGGCGACCACCGAGACCCGCCGGACGGAACTCCGCGGGCAGGTGCAGGCCCCAGTCCCACAGCGGTCGGTCCGCCAGCGAGCGTGGCCCCTTGGTGCTGTCCTTCCACACCGAACCACCGATCGAGTTCACCAGCGTCAGCGAACGAGCGCGGCCCGGGTGGTACCAGGCGGTCGCGGTCGACACCCCACCGCCGAAGGAGTGGCCGACGAGGGCCGCGGGTTCGTCGACCCCGAGGTGATCGAGCAGGGTGTCGAGCCAGTTGGCGAGCTTCTCGAAGGTGTACTCGCCCGGCAGCGGGTCGCTGCGTCCGAAGCCGGGCAGCGCCGGGGCGATGACGCGGTGGCCGGAGGCGGCGATCAGCGGCAACGCGTCGGCGTACGACCTCGCCGACAGGCCCCAGCCGTGCACGAAGACCACGGGCGGCCCGTCGCCCGCTTCGCCGTAGACCACGGTCCGGCCGTCCAGGGTGGTCCGGTGCCAGCGCAACCGCGCGTCAGCGGGTCTCGGCACGGGGGAGCTCCGGTCGGCGGTCGCGTCGACCCGTGAGGGTACCGCGCAGCCCCCGGCCGACCCCGATCGAGGACGACCGGGCGTCCCGACGCTCCGGACGTGGCAGCCTGACGTCCCCACCCCGACGACGAGGAGATCAGCGTGACCGAGAGCACGACCACGGCGGACACGCCGGACGTCGGGATCCTCGGCGGCACCGGCAACCTCGGCGCCGCCCTCGCGCAGCGCTGGTCGAGCGCTGGCCTGCGGGTGGTCATCGGGTCACGCGACCCGGAGCGGGCGGTGACACGCGCGGCCGAGCTCCGCCAGGATCTGCCCTCGGAGGCGGGATCGCTCACCGGTGGCAGCAACGCCGATGCCGCCACGGCTCCCGTGGTCGTCGCGGCCATCCCGACCGAGGGCGCTGGGGAGCTGGTCGCTCCGCTGTCCGAGCAGCTCGCCGGCGGTGTGCTCGTGAGCACGCTCTCGCCCCTCGAGTTCGACGCGGACGGACCTCGCCCGGGTCGTGTCGAGGCCGGGTCGGCAGCGGAGCTGCTCGCCGCTGCGGCACCGTCGGCGCGGGTCGTGGCGGGCTTCCACACCGTCTCGGCGGTGACGCTCGCCGACCTGGGGCGGGCGCTCGACGAGGACGTGCTGCTGTGCGGGGACGACGAGGACGCACTGGCCGAGGTGGCTGCGCTCGTCGACGACCACCTCGAGGGGGCCCGGGCGGTCGTGGTCGGGCCGCTCCGGCTCGCGGTGGCGCTCGAGGCGTCGACCGCGGTGCTGATCTCGACCAACCGTCGGCACCGAGCCCACGCCGGTCTGCGCGTCACCGGGCTGTGACGGCGACTCAGCGCAGCTCGCCGGCGACGGCGCTCAGGAAGGCCGCAGCCTTCGCGAGGCTCTCCTCGTGTTCGAGCGCCGGGTCGGACGCCGCGACGATCCCGCCGCCGGCGCCGTGATCGACGGTCCCGTCCGGGTGGCGGGTGGCGGTGCGGATCGCGACGGACAGGGACGCGGCCCCGGGGGACAGGAACCCGAGCGCCCCGCAGTACCACCCACGACGGACGGGCTCCAGCGCTTCGATCACCTCCATCGCCCGCACCTTCGGGGCGCCCGTGATGGACCCGCACGGGAACGTCGCCCGGAGCAGCTCGCCGTACCCCGTGCCGGGTCGCAGCTCCCCGATCACCTCCGAGACCAGGTGCCACACCGTCGGGTGGGGCTCGATGACGCACAGCTGCGGGACGCTGACCGAGCCGGGGACGCAGACCCGCCCGAGGTCGTTGCGCTCGAGGTCGACGATCATCACGTTCTCGGCACGGTCCTTGGCGCTCGTGGCCAGATCGTCGGCGTTGGCGGCATCGATGGTGGGGTCGGCGTGGCGCGGCCGGGTGCCCTTGATGGGACGCACGGTGACGTCGTGCCCGTCGACCTCGAGGAAGGTCTCCGGCGAGATGGACGCGACCCCGACGTCGGCCAGCATCGCGGCGTGCGGAGCGGGTGATGCGGCGCGGAGCCGGCGGTACAGGTCGCTCAGCGTGCCCGTCCAGGTCGTCGTCAGACGCTGGGCGAGGTTGACCTGGAAGCAGTCGCCCGCCGCGATGTGCTCGAGGACCGATCGGACGGCGGCCAGGTACTCGTCCCGCGGCAGGGAGGTCGTCACGGACCGTCGGTCCGGCGCGGGCACCGCCGGAGCCCGCGTGGCCGCAGCGCACCGCCTCGTCACCTCGGCCATCAGGCGGCGGACGACCGCTCGGTCGTTCACGAGCGGCCGGCCGAGCACCGTGGCGCTGGACCGCGTGGGCGACACCGCCACGACCACCTCCGCGATGCGGAGCGAGAGGTGGGCCTGCTGCCGGTCGTCGACCGCCAGCGTCGGCAGCCGCTCGATGCGTCGCCCGAGGTCGTACGCGAAGGCCCCGACCAACCCGCCGGTGAACGGCGGCAGTCGCGGATCGCGGGGAGCGTCGGGGGTGACCCCCGCACGGGAGCACCACCCCTCGATCGCTGCGAACGGATCGGCGCCGAGATCGGTGCGACGCCCACCCCCGTGGTCGAGCACGGTCCGGTGGCCGTCATCGACGATCCGGGCACCGATCGTCGGCACCAGGTAGCTCCAGCCGGCCGCACCGGTCGCCGTCTCGAGCACGTCGACCGGGGCGAGGGCGGCGGCGAGGCCGTCGACGTCGATGCGGCCGTCCGGTGCCCGGGGGAGATCGGTCAGCGGTGTGATCCGGACCGGGGCCGAGGAGCGATCCTGGTCCGGGGTCGGCGCTGTGCTCGCGCCGTCCACCGGCTCAGACGCTCGCAGGCACGCCGTACTTGCGGCGGAAGTCCCCGTCGTCGAGCTCATCGAGATCGGTATCGAGCTGGGACTCGAACGCGTCCGCCTGGTCCTCGTCGGAGAACGTCTGGGCCCACACGAGCGCGCCGGTCGCCGCGACCTGCAGCTGGACGTCGTACATGACCGCGCCGTCGTACCCGCCACGCCGGCGGGTGAGGACCCGGAAGTCTTGGCGGGGGGTGCGGTCGGGCACGCGGGACCTCGAGAGGTGTGGATGGGGGACCGCGCGCTGGCGCGGAGCCGGACGGTACCGGCGCACCGGGGAGGGCAGCAACGCGCCGGTAGGCTCGTGCGGTCCCGTCCGCGGGCTTCGCAACGTCCACCGAGCCCGGGCTCCGGCCCGAGGAGGCGTCTGTCCCGTGAAGGTCTACACCAAGCGCGGTGACGACGGCACGACCGGGCTGCTGTACGGCGGGCGGGTGCCGAAGGACGACCTGCGGACGCACGCCTACGGCACCGTGGACGAGACCTGCAGCGCGCTCGGTCTGGCGCGCGCCGAGCTCCCCGCCGAAGGCGACGGCGCCCACCTCCACCAGCAGGTGCTCACCATCCAGCGCGAGCTGTTCGTGGTCGGCGCGCAGCTGGCCACGCTCGAGGAGCACTGGGCCAAGCTCGAGGTCGGCATCTCCAAGGTGGACGACGCGATGGTCGACGCCATCGATGTCCGGATCGACGCGTGCGTCGCACGGCACCCGCTGCCGCAGCACTTCGTGGTGCCGGGCGGCAACCGGGCGGCAGCGGCGCTGGACCTGGCCCGGACGGTGTGCCGACGCGCCGAACGCGAGGTCGTCGCGATGCAGCGCGCCGGTCTGCTGCCCGACGAGGCACCGCTGCGCTACCTGAACCGCGTCGCCGACGAGCTCTACGTGCTCGCCCGTGAGGTCGAGGGCACCCACCTCGCGTCGCGCGAGGACGCCTGATCGTCGCGCCGGCCGTGCACGTCGACGACCTCGGCACCGAGGTCGCGCCCGCCGGCGGCGCCCCGTCGCGGATCGTCTCGCTCGTGCCGAACCTCACCGAGACCCTGTGGTGGTGGCACCTGGCCGACCACGTCGTCGGACGGACGCAGTGGTGCACCGCCCCACCCGGAGCCTTCCCGGACGCCACCGTCGTGCGGGGGACCAAGAACCCGGACGTCGCCACGATCGTCGACCTGGCGCCGGACCTGGTCATCGCCAACGAGGAGGAGAACCGCGAGATCGACGTCGCGCGGCTCCGTGACGCCGGTGTCGCCGTCTGGGTGACGCGGGTCCGCACCCTCAGCGATGCAACCGCGAGCCTCGAACGGCTCGCCGCCGCCCTCGGGGTGCCGGGTGCCGAACGGGACACCACCGATGCGTTGGCACGCCTGCAGGCGAGCGCCCCGGCCGGCCCGCCGCTCCGGGTCTTCGTGCCGATCTGGCGCGGCCTCCCGCCCGTGGGCGGTCGCGACGATGAGACCTGGATGGCGGTCGGATCGGCGACCATCGCCGCGGACGTGCTGGCGTCAGCGGGTTTCGCCGTCTGGCCGGACACGCCGGGGGAGCGCTACCCGACGGTCGGGTTCGACGACGTCCTCGCGGCCGACCTCGATGCCGTGCTGCTCACCGATGAGCCCTACGCCTTCGGGGAGGTGGATCGCGCCGACCTACCGGGGTTCCGGGTCCGCGCGGTGGACGGCACCGGGCTGTTCTGGTGGGGGCCGCGCACTCCGGCGACGGTCGCCGACCTCCGTCGCCTCGCTCGCCACCTGCACCGGGCGATCCGGCGAGGCTGACCGGCTGCGGCAGCCCCCGGCGCGTCAGTCGGGAGCGGCGTCCAGGCGCGCGATGGCCGCGGCGCGTTCGCGAGCCAGCCGAGCCCGCTGCAACGCCGCGAGGGCGCGTTCCTCGGCTGCCGCCGCTCGGATCTCGGCCGTCCGGAAGCGCCGCTCAGCCGTCGCGATGACCCCGGCGTCCGCCCTGGCATCGAGTTCGTCCTGTTGGTCGTCGAACGTGGATTGCTCCCGATCTCGGGCGTCCTGCGCGTCGTCGAGCAGCTCCTGGTGCGCGTCCCGGCGCTCCTGGGCGGCCCGGATGGCCGACCCGTCGAGCGTCCGTCCTCCCCGCCCGTCGTCCGGGTCCGACCCGAGCTCGTCGCGGATGCGGTCGGTGCGGTCCTGCTCGAGGTCGCTCGACTGCTGATCACGGTCGGCGACCGCCTGCCCGAGGTCGGAGATGGCCCGGTTGCGAGATCCACGCCGAGCTCGCCGAGCAGCGCGAGGGTCGCGTCGTCCTCGACGCCCTCGGCGACCGTCCGTAGGTCGAAGGCCCCTGCGAGGCTCACGACCGCCTCGATGACGGCCCGGCTCGACGCGTCGTGGAGGGCGTCGCGCACGAACTCGATGTCGATCTTCAGGAAGTCGAGCGGGAACCGCACGATCGGCTGGGCGTACAGGACCAGACCGTCGTGGTCGAGCGCCCCGCGGATCCGTTGCAGGCACTCGACCTCCGCGACCCCCTCGGCGAGCCGGTCCTCGGCGTCCCGTCGGTAGCTGACGTCGCGGAAGACGATCACGTACCCGGTGGCAGCGGCGGTCAGGTCGGAGCGCAGCGGCGTCGCCACGTACTCGATGGGCAGCTCGCTCCCGTCCCGCCGGACCAGCTCGCAGGCGACCGGGTGGGTGCTACCGGAGGCGTGCGTGACCGAGTCCGCGAACGGTCCGACCCCCTCGGCACCGTGGACCCAGCGGAGGAAGGACCCCCCGATGGGTTCGGTGAGCGAGGCACGGAGCATCCGCCGTCCCGGGGGTTGACGTAGGTGATGTAGCCCGCCGGGTCCAGGGTGCAGAGGCCGTCACCGATGCTGTCGGCGATCGCCTGCAAGCGGCCCTCCAACGCGATGTCGTGGGTGCGATCGACGGCGATGGCGACCATCGCAACGGGGCGTCCATCCGGCCCCACCACGATCGAGCTGCGGAGGTGGACGGGGACGGTGGTGCCGTCGGGTCGCGTCGCGGTGAAGTCGCCCTCCCACCCGTCGCCCGTCGTGAGGTGCGCGACGAACGAAGCAGCCTGCTCCCTGACGTCCGGCGCGACGACCAGATCGGAGATCGGCCGGCCGATCTCCGCCGCGGCCGGCGTGCCGTAGAGGCGTTCGGCGCCGTGGCTCCACCAGGTGACCACGCCCCGCAGGTCGGTCGCGGTCACGGCGGCATCCACCTCGTCGAGCAGGCGACCGCGGATCCGACCCTCCTCGATCCCCGTGCGGCGAGCGGTGATGTCGGCGTGGATCACGAGGAGCCCGGTCGCGCCGTCCAGGGGGAAACGTCGAACGGTCAGCTCGCACCACCGTTCGGCTCCCGACGTCCGACAGGGGTACTCGTGGTGGAAGTCCTCCCGATCACCGCCGAGCACGGCACGCAGACCATCGCCGATCGCGGCGGTGTCCGGATCGTCCGCCGCGACGTCGTACGCCGCCAGGTAGTCGTCCCCGGCTCGGAGCGGTCGATCCACGCGTCGAAGGCACCGAGGACGGCAGCGTGCTGGCTGAGCGAACGGCGGGCCCCACCGATGTTCGGTCCTGCAGGTGTGGCTCGCAAGCGCAGCCTCGACCGCCGCCGGGGGTCCGGGGTTCAGGGCGAAGCGATCACCCCGTTCGATGGTCGGCGTCAGCGATCGTCAGGGATAGGCGCGGGTAGGAACACCACGCCAGGCGCGCGCGGTGCCCTGAGGAGCGTTCAGCGGTAGGTGTGTTCCGGACCCGGGTACTCACCGTCGGCGACCTCGCTCACGTACGCCTTGATCGCACCGGCCATCTCGCTGCGCAGGTCGACGTACTGCTTGACGAACCGCGGGAGCCGGCCGGTGGTGAGGCCGAGCAGGTCGTGCCACACGAGGACCTGCGCGTCGCAGTGCAGGCCGGCTCCGATCCCGATCGTGGGCACCGCGATCGCATCGGTGACCCGACGGGCCAGCTCCTCGGGGATGCACTCGAGGACGATCGCGAAGGCGCCGGCATCGGCGAGCGCGATGGCGTCCGCGACGAGCGCATCCGCCGCTGCGTCGTCGCGCCCCTGGACCTTGAAGCCGCCGAACTGGTTCACCGACTGTGGGGTGAGTCCGAGGTGGCCCATCACGGGGATCCCGGCGCGCACGAGGTGCGCGGTGACCTCGACCATCGGACCGCCACCCTCGAGCTTGACGGCGTTCGCGCCGCCCTCCTTCAGCATCCGGACCGCCGACGCGAACGCCTGCGAGGGGCCGTCCTGGTAGGTCCCGAACGGCAGGTCCCCGACGACCAGGCTGTTCGGTGCGCCGCGCGACACCGCGGCGGTGTGGTGGAGCATCTCCTCGAGGGTGACCGGCACGGTCGAGTCGTAGCCGAGCGCGACCATGCCGAGCGAGTCACCGACGAGCAGGACCGGGACGCCGAGCTCGTCGAGCAGGGCAGCGGACGACGCGTCGTAGGCGGTGAGCATCGCGAAGCGCTCACCACGCTCCTTGGACGCGCGCAGGTCGTGGATCGAGACGGGACGCGCCGGGCTGGCCGCGCCGTGTTGATCGGCAGCGTGAACGGACACCGTGGGGCTCCTCCTGCCGGCCCGCGGTCGTCCCGACGCTCTCACGTCGGGTCACGAACTGGGGTCCAGCGGTCGACCGGATCGGTGTGACGGAGGGAGGGTACGGCAGCGTTCCGGTGGCGTGCACATCGGTGGATGGTGACCGGGTCAGATCGGATCGTCGACGGGCCCGTCCCCACCTGCGGGCTCGGGGTGCTCGAGCTCGGCCACCGACCCGTCGGGCAGATCGTCGAGATCGGCGACCTCGTGGACGGTGCGGGCGTCGAGCCCACGGAGCACCCGACGCGCGCGTCGCAGCGTCCGGGCGTCGAGCCCGCGGACGCCGACGGCCACCCCGCCCGGGACGAGCGGCGCGAAGGTGCGCTCCCACGAGCTGGCCATCGTCGGCAGCGTCAGGAGCGCCGTCAGCACCCCGACGCCAGCCCCGAAGGCGGCGCCCCCGGCGAGCCCCGCCGCGAGCACGGCGATGCCCTGCCCCGAGGTCACGACGAGCAGCGCGGCCCCGAAGACCGCTCCCGGCGGCACGCCCCAGAGCGCGCCCCGCAGCGCTCGCCCCCCGACGGCGAGCGAGCTACCACGGTCGGTCTGGCGGTCGCCGGCCCGGCCGGCGGTGGTGACCTCGATGCGACCGAGCAGCTCGATGGCCCCACCATCGACCCCGGCTCGGGACAGCCGCTCGATGCACCGGCGGGCCCCGCGGGCGTCGGCGTGGACGACCACGAGGTCGGGGAGACCGGTGCGCAGACCCACGGGCGACTCCTCGGACCGGACGGGGTGCCGACGGCCGAGGGGAGGGAACCCGACCCGGCGGCGCCGTGCGACGCTCCTCGACGGGCCGTGACGGCGAGGAGGCCCGGTGAGGAGCCCCGGTGACGAGCACGCAGGTCGGTTCGTCGGGCGTGCGGTTGCAGTTGAGCGAACGTGGTCCGGCTGACGCGCCGACCGTCGTGCTCGTGCACGGCTACCCCGACACCTTGCAGCTGTGGGACGACGTGGTCGCGGTGCTCGCCGACGAGCTCCGCGTCGTCGTCTACGACGTCCGCGGAGCGGGGCGTTCCACCGCGCCCGCCGACCGGTCCGGGTACGCGATGAGCCACCTCCTCGACGACCTCCGCGCGGTCCTCGACGCGGTCGCACCGACCCGACGCGTGCACCTCGTCGGTCACGACTGGGGCGCCATCCAGGGCTTCGCGGCCGCCTCCGACGAGTCGCTGAGCCCACGGTTGGCCTCGTTCACCGCGATCGCCGCGCCGGGGCTCGGGACGGCGCGCGCGTGGGTGGCGCGCCGGCTCGCCGAGCCGTCACCGCGCCACCTCGTGGAGCTCGCGGGCCAGCTGGGGCGGTCGTGGTACCTCGCCGCGTTCCAGGTGCCCGTGCTCCCCGAGCTGGCGCTGCGGACGATGGGTGACCTGCCCATCGGCACGGGAGGTGTGGAGGACGCCGTGCGGGGTCTCGGCCTCTACCGCGCCAACCGGAGCGGGGAGGCCACACGGGCGCCGGTCCCCACGGGGCTGCCCGTGCGGATCATCGCCGGCCGCCGTGACCCGTTCGTGTCCCCGCGCGTCTTCGATGACCTCGCGTCGCTGCCCCACGTCACGGTCACCGAGGTCGATGGTGGGCACTGGCTCCCGCGGACCCACCCGGAGCGCGTCGCTCGGCACGTGCGTGACCTGGTCACCGAGGTGGAAGCGGGTGCCGACGGCTGACGCGCCGTCAGTTGTTCCAGCCGGAGGTCATCGGGACGCGGCGGTCGCGGCCGAACGCTCGGGTCGTCACCTTCGGGCCGGGAGCGGCCTGCCGCCGCTTGAACTCGGCACGCTCGATGAGCTGGACGATCCGACGGACCACGTCCTCGTCGGCGATGCCCTCGGCCACGATGTCGGCGATGGAGCGCAGCTGTTCGACGTACCCCTCGACGATGGCGTCGAGCACCTCGTAGGGGGGCAGGGAGTCGTCGTCGCGCTGGTCCGGTCGCAGCTCGGCCGACGGCGGCTTGTCGATCGTCGAGACGGGGATGACCTCACCGTCGGCGTCGCCGTCGAAGGGCGCGGGGTTGGCGTTGCGCCACCTGGCGAGCTCGTAGACCAGGAGCTTCGGGACGTCCTTGAGCGGTGCGAAACCGCCGGCCATGTCGCCGTACAGCGTCGCGTACCCGACGGCGTACTCGGACTTGTTCCCCGTCGTGAGCACGATCGCGCCGGTCTCGTTGGACAGCGCCATCAGGAGCAGGCCACGCAGCCGGGCCTGCAGGTTCTCGTACGCGACCCCTGGCTGCTGGCCGTCCTCGCGGTCGAAGCCGGTGATGACGAGGTCGCCGAGCACGTCCCCGACGGCCTCGAGCGGTCGTCCGATGTGCAGCGTCTCGGTCGGCATCCCGAGCGCTCCGGCGAGCGCTTCGGCGTCGCTCACGGAGTGGTCGGACGAGTACGGCGACGGCATCAGGACGCCCGTGACGTGATCGGCTCCGAGCGCGTCCGCGGCCACGGCAGCGACCACGGCGGAGTCGATCCCGCCGGAGAGCCCGATCAGGGCGTCCCGGAACCCGTTCTCGTGGCAGTAGTCGCGCGTGGCGCGGACCAGGGCGTGCCAGACCTCGCCGACCGGGTCGAGCCGCGGGAGATCCTCGTGGCGGACCACCGGGCGCGACGCATCGCCGGCGCCGCGGACCGCGACCTCGGCGTCGACCTCGATGGGGTCGACGGGGACGTCCACGACGACGAGGTCCTCGCGGAACTGCGCTGCGCGGGCCCGGACCCGCCCATCGGGTCCGATCAGGAATGAGTCACCGTCGAAGACGACGTCGTCCTGTCCGCCGACGACGTTGACGTACGCCACCCACGTGCCGTCACGTTCGGCGTGGGTCGCGGCCCACCGTTCCCGATCGGCGCGCTTGCCGCGGTGGTAGGGCGAGGCGTTGAGGTTGGCGATGACGCGGGCGCCGGCGTCGGCGGCCCGACCGAGCGGCCCAGGTTCGATCCACAGGTCCTCGCACACGGTGACCCCGACGGGCACCCCGGCGATGGACACCACCAGGGGCCGGTCGACGGGCGTGAAGTAGCGCGCCTCGTCGAACACGCCGTAGTTGGGGAGCCGCAGCTTGTCGTAGGTCGCGACCACCTCACCGTCGCACAGGACCGCGGCGCTGTTGGTCAGCTCCTGGTCCGCGGCCGACGCGACCGCCGGTCCCGCGGAGACGGCCGGATCCTCGTGGACCAGGTCGCCCTCCGCGGTGCCGACGTACCCGACGATCGCCGCGGTGCCGCGGGGCCCCTCGGCCGCCATCCGGTGGACCGCGTCGAGGTTCGCCGCCACGAACTCCGGCTTCAGTAGCAGATCCTCGGGCGGGTACCCGGTGGTGGTCAGCTCGGTGAAGACCACGAGGTCAGCGCCCTGGTCGGCCGCGCGGCGCCAGGCGTCGAGCACACGATCGACGTTGCCGTCGATGTCGCCCACACGGGCGGCGATCTGCGCGAGCGCGATGCGGAGCGTCACGGCCAGGGCCCTCCGGGAGCGGGAGATGGGTCGCGTCGGACGCTAGCGGCGGCGCCGAGCGTCCCGCCCGCCCACGTGGGCGGGGTTCACCGGACGCGATGAAACGGAGTGTTCACACACGCCGTGGGGTCCGACACGTGCTCGAAACGATCGGGCGACGAGCGGGACACAGGTGGCTGCGACGTTCCTCGCACCGCCCGGACGGTGCAACCGCCACCCGGTGCGTGGGCCGGCGTACCGACGCGTCGGTCACCTGGACGAAGAACCTGGAGGAACCCGTGAAGCGAGCACTCAAGCTGGGGGTGATGACCGCGGCCATCCTGGCCGGGTCCGCCGTCCCCGCGATCGCGCAGATCGAGGGCACCGTCGATCTCGAGACGCTCAACGTCTTCGCGATGACGCTGTACCTCGTCTTCGCGACCGGTCTGGTCTTCCTGATGCACGCCGGTTTCTCCATGCTGGAGGCCGGCCTGACGCGTCAGAAGAACACCGCGAACATCATCGGCAAGAACCTGATGACGATCGCGCTCGGTATCACCGTGTACTACATCGTCGGGTACGCCGTGATGTACGGCGACCTCGTCGGCGGGTTCATCGGGACCTCCGGGTTCTTCCTGTCGGGAGCCACCGGCGGTGCGGGTGAGCTCATCACCACCGAGATCGACTTCGCCTTCCAGGCGATGTTCGCGGCCACCGCGGCGACCATCGTCTCCGGTGCCGTCGCCGAGCGCATCAAGTTCGGTGCCTACGTCGTGATCGCCATCGTCCTGACCGGGTTCATCTACCCGGTCGTGGGTGCCTGGCAGTGGGGTGGCGGCTGGCTGTCCGCGCTCGGGTTCCACGACTTCGCCGGCTCCACGATCGTCCACCTCACCGGTGGTGTGGCGGCCCTCGTCGGTGCCGCGATCCTGGGCCCACGCATCGGCAAGTACGGCAAGGACGGCAAGCCGCGCGCCATCCCCGGGCACAACATCGCGTTCGTGGCGCTCGGCACCCTGCTGCTGTTCTTCGGCTGGTTCGGCTTCAACGGTGGCTCGGTCCTCGCCCTGGACGGTCCCGTGCTCGCCCACGTGATCGTCACCACGTCGCTGGCCGGCGCCGGTGGCGGGATCACCGCGGCGTTCTACACCCGCCTCAAGAACGGCAAGTTCGACGTCGCCATGACCGCCAACGGCATCCTGGCGGGCCTGGTCGGCATCACCGCCGGGGCGGACGTCACCTCCCACCTGATGGCCCTGCTGGTCGGCCTCATCGCCGGTGTCCTCGTCGCGGTGGCGGTCGCGGCCATCGACCGGATCGGTATCGACGACGTGGTCGGCGCGAGCGCCGTCCACGGTGTGTGCGGCATCCTCGGCACCGTCTGGGTCGGGCTCGCCCACGTCGAGAACGGCCTGTTCTACGGCGGCGGCGCGGCGCAGCTCGGCTACCAGGTGGCTGGGGTCGTGGCCACGGTCGCGTGGGTGGCCATCACCAGCGGCGTCCTCTTCGTCGCCCTGAAGGCCGCCGGGTTCCTGCGGGTACCCGAGCAGGAGGAGATCGAGGGGCTCGACATCCACGAGCACGGCGTCCCCGGCTACCCGGAGCTGGTGTACGGGTCGGGGTCCTCGCCGAGCGGGTTCGTACCCGGTTCCTCCGGCACGGCGCCGGCACCGCGGACGCGACCGGTGGCCGCCACCGACTGACCGCGGAGCGACCGGTCCGGGGCCGGTCACGTCGGTCACCGTCCCCGGACCTCCAGATCCCCGACCGGAGCACGAGCTCCGGTCGGGGATCACCCGCGTCCCGCTCACTACGCTGCCGAGGCGCGGTGCCTCACGTCGCCGGCCCCACCTCCCGAGGAGCGCCCCCGTGGACAAGCAACAGGAGTACGTCCTCCGCACCGTCGAGGAGCGGGACGTCCGCTTCATCCGGCTGTGGTTCACCGACGTGCTCGGGTTCCTCAAGTCGGTGGCGATCACCGCCGCCGAGCTCGAGAACGCTTTCAGCGAGGGCATCGGCTTCGACGGGGCGGCCATCGACGGGTTCGCCCGCGTCCAGGAGGCCGACATGCTGGCCGTCCCGGACGCCTCGACCTTCCAGGTCCTGCCGTGGCGGCCCGAGTCCCAGGGCGTGGCCAGGATGTTCTGCGACATCGTGACCCCCGATGGCCAGCCCTTCGCCGCTGACCCGCGGTTGGTGCTCAAGCGCACCCTCGAACGTGCGGCCGACATGGGCTTCACCTTCTACGTCCACCCCGAGATGGAGTTCTTCCTCTTCGAGGACGCCGAACACGCGGTGCCGCTCGACAACGGCTCGTACTTCGACATGACGCCGCTCGACGTCCAGCAGGACTTCCGCCGCCAGGCCATCAACATGCTCGAGAAGATGGGCATCTCGGTCGAGTTCAGCCACCACGAGGTTGCACCGTCGCAGCACGAGATCGACCTGCGCTACGCCGATGCGCTGACGATGGCCGACAACATCATGACCTTCCGGTTGGTGGTCAAGGAGACCGCGCTCATGCGCGGTGTCTACGCCTCGTTCATGCCCAAGCCCCTCGAGGGCGAGTTCGGCAGCTCGATGCACCTGCACCTGTCGCTGTTCGAGGGCGACAACAACGCCTTCCACGACGCCTCCGACCCCTACCGGCTGTCCCCGATCGCCAAGCAGTTCCTCGCCGGGCTCATGCGGCACGCCCGCGAGATCACCGCGGTCACCAACCAGTGGGTCAACTCCTACAAGCGGCTCACGGCGCGGCTCCATGGTCCGCTGCCGACCGGCGAGGCGCCCATCTTCGTGTCGTGGGGGCACTCGAACCGCAGCGCGCTCATCCGTGTGCCGATGTACAAGCCGCGCAAGGGTGCCTCGACCCGACTCGAGTACCGTGCACCGGACCCGGCGTGCAACCCCTACCTCGCGTTCGCGTTGCTGCTGGCGGCGGGGCTCAAGGGCATCGAGGAGGGCTACGAGCTGCCCGACGAGTTCGAGGAGAACACCTTCGAGCTGACCCCCGCGGAGCGTGCCGCCCACAGCATCGAGCGGCTGCCCACCTCGCTCGGCGAGGCGTTGCGGATCATGGAGTCCTCCGAGCTGGTGGCCGAGACGCTCGGCGAACACCTCTTCTCCCACTTCCTGGCCAACAAGCGCCAGGAGTGGGACGAGTACGCCGCGCACGTCACCCAGTTCGAGCTCGAGCGCTACCTCCCGCTGCTGTAGGGGGCGCCCGTGGTCTCCCGGCCCGTCTCGCTCCGAGCGCGGCTCGCCAAGGCGGGTCTCGACCCGGACCAGGCCTTCCCGTGGCTCGAGGAGGCCGGTCTCACCACGGACGACGACATCGACGAACGGTTGCTGTCGCTGGTGTCGCGCGCGGCGGATCCGCAGGACGCGCTGCGCTGCGTCGCCGACATCGCCACGAACCAGCCCGGCCTGCTCGAACAGGTCCGCGCCGACGACGCCTGGCTGCAGCGGGTGATCGCCGTCGGTGGCACCTCCCAACCGCTCGGTGACCTCCTCGGACGCTTCGAGGACGCGGTCGAGGCGCTGCGAACGCTCGACGGGGTCGACGTCGACACCACCGCGGCGGCCGTCGAACGGGCGGTCCTCGAGGGCGAGACACCGGAACAGGAGGCCGCCGGGGTCGCCGCCATCCGACGGGCCGCGACGGCGGACATCGCCGGTCGTGATCTGACGGGGGTCGACGACATCGAGGCGGTGGCCGGCGAGCTCGCCAACCTGGCCGAGGCGGTGCTCACCGGCACGCTCGCCGCGCTCCACCAGCAGCACGCCGACGGTGACCCCGCCGCTCGGATCGCCGTCATCGGCATGGGCAAGCTCGGTGGACGCGAGCTGAACTACGTCTCGGACGTGGACGTCGTCTTCGTGCACGAACCGGTCGATCCCGACGGTGGCTCGGACGCGGACGAGGCCGCCGCGCGCGAGGCCAGGGCGGTCCTGTCGCGGTTGCTCGAGCTTCTGAACGCGTCGACGACGATGGGGCGCGCCTACGAGGTCGATCCGACCCTGCGGCCCGAGGGCCGGTCGGGACCGCTGTCGCGACGGGTGGCCTCCTACGTCGCGTACTGGGAGCGGTGGGCCAAGACCTGGGAGTTCCAGGCGATGCTCAAGGCGCGGCCGGTCGCGGGGGATCGGCAGCTCGGCGCCGAGCTGATGCGCGCGGCCGAACCGTTCGTCTGGCCCGACCAGCTCGACCCGGAGGTGGTCGCGGAGGTGCGTGCTATGAAGGCGCGCATCGCGACCAAGCCCGAGGTGCAACGGCACGGCGGTCGCCAGCTCAAGCTCGGCCCGGGCGGGATCCGGGACGTCGAGTTCGCCGTCCAACTGCTGCAGATCGTGCACGGACGCGGCGATCGGAGCCTGCGTTCGACCGGCACCCTGCCGGCGCTGCGTGCGCTCGCCCGGGGCGGCTACGTGGCTGACGAGGACGCCGAGGCCTTCGCCGACGCCTACCGGCTGCTGCGCACCGCCGAGCACCGGCTCCAGCTCGCACACGAGCGTCGGACCCACACCATCCCCGACGACGAGGACCGGCAGGAGTGGTTGGCCCGCGCCATGGGCTACCGCCCCAGCGAGGGCGAGACCGCCCGCACCACCTTCCAGCGTGATCTGAAGCGCGCCCAGTCCCGGGTCAGCGAGCTGCACGCGAAGCTGTTCTTCCGCCCGCTGCTCGAGACCTACGCCGAGGTCACGGCGGCGGCCACGGGGGTGTCGATCCCGACCGAGGTCCGGATCATCGGTGAGGACGCTGCCCGTGAGCGTCTCGCGGCCCTCGGGTTCGCGGACGGTGCCGCCGCGATGCGCGACGTCCGTCACCTGACGGCGGGGGTGTCACGCCGAGCCCGGACCGTCCGTGCCGTCCTGCCCGCGGTCCTGCACGCGCTGCAGGACACCCCCGATCCCGACGGTGGTCTGCGTTCCTTCCGCGACCTGGTGGATGCGCAAGGCGACCGGGCGGAGCTGCTGGGCCACCTCCGTGACCACCCCCCGTCCGCGGAGCTCATCGGACGGCTCCTCGGTACCTCGAAGGTCGCCGGCGAGCTGCTGATCGGCCAACCCGGCGGTGTCGGGTGGCTCCGCGACAACGAGGCCCGGCGACACCCCCGCACCCGCGACGAGCTGACCCGGATGGCGTTCGCACGCCTCGTCTGGCAGGACACGGGGGCGGCGCTCCGCCGGTTCAAGCGCTTCGAGCTGCTGCGGCTCGTGGTCCGTGACCTCGCTGGGCTGGCGACGGTGTCGAGCGTCGGGGACGAGCTCACGGCGCTCGGTGAGGCGTGCCTCGAGGGGGCCCTGTCCGACGTGCTGCGGCGGCGCGCTCGCTCGCTCGAGCTCGACGATCCGTCGCAGCTCCCCATCCGGATGGCGATCATCGGGATGGGCAAGTTCGGCGGCGAGGAGCTGCACTACGTCTCGGACCTCGACGTCCTGTTCGTGCACGAGGTCGTCGACGGTGGGGACGACCAGGCGGCCGGCAAGCTCGCGCTCGACGTGGCGGTCGAGGTCATGAAGTCGCTGTCCGCCATCACCCCCGACGGCACGGCCTTCGAGGTCGACGCGGACCTGCGGCCCGAGGGGCGCAACGGCCCGTTGTCACGGACCCTCAGCTCCTACCAGGCCTACTGGGAGCGGTGGTCCGAACCGTGGGAGCACCAGGCCCTGCTGAAGGCGCGGCCCGTCGCCGGTGACCGGGACCTCGGCGACCGGTTCGTCGAGGCGTCGCGTGCTGTCGCCTACCCGGAGGACTTCGGGGACCGCGAGGCGACCCGCATCCGGCGCATGAAGGCCCGGCTCGAACGGGAGCGGATCTCGAAGCGGATCGACCCCGAACGCCACATCAAGCTCGGACCCGGTGGGCTCTCCGACGTGGAGTGGACCGTCCAGCTGCTGCAGCTGCGGCACGGCGCCACGCAGGTCGCGGCGCGGGGCACCTCGACGATGCGGGTGCTCGACGCGATGCAGGACGCCGACCTGCTCGAGCACCGGGACGCCGTGTGGCTGCGGGACGGGTACCGGTTCCTGTCCGAGCTCCGCAACCGCCGCTACCTGCTGCGCCACCGCGACGTGGACGTCCTGCCCCAGGCGATGGCCACGCTCGAGACCTTGGCGCGCGCGATGGGGTACGGGCGTGGGGGGTGGCAGGAGCTCGAGGAGGACCGCAAGCGGCACGCCCGTCACGTGCGACGGGTCTGTTCGCGGCTGTTCTACGAGCAGGAGGAGGGCCAGTGGTGAGCGTCGCCCGACGTTCGTGCTGGCTCGCCCTCACCGTGGTGCTCGCCGGGTGCGCCGGTCCGGTGACCGATCCCATCGCCGCCCGCCCCTACCTCGTCGCGGTGGACGACATCGACGGCATCCCCGCGGGGACGGTCTCGGGCACGCTCGTGGTCGAGCGGGACTGCGTGCTCATCGAGGACGACGCGGGCCTGGTCCTGCCGCTGTTCGCCGAGCGGACCGCGTTCGGACCGCTCGATGGGGGCGCGCCGACGATCGACGTCGCTGGCACCCGGTTGCGTATCGGCGACGAGGTGACCTTCGCCGGCGGGACGGGCGAGGTCACCGCCGGGCTGCGCTCGCGCTACCCGGGCGTGGACCTGACCCGGTGCGGGGTCCGGCGTTTCGCGCTGCTCGGTGCGCCCCGGTGACTCAGCGGTGCTCGAAGCCGAGGACCACGGCGCGCAGCAGGTCGAGGCCGACCGGCCCGGAGCCGAGCACGTCGGCGTGGAACGCCTTCAGCTCGAACCCCGCCCCGTCCCGCCGCCGTCGCTCCTCACGCAAGCCCACGATGGCCCGCTGACCGACGGCGTACGAGATCGCTTGGCCCGGCCAGCCGAGGTAGCGCGTGACCTCGCTGTCGGCGTAGCCGGCGGGTAGGAACGCCAGCTGCTGCAGCGCGTCGACGGCCCGGGGGAAGTCCCAGGCCTCACCGGCGTGCACCGGCGCCGTGTCCGGGATGCGCCAGCCGAGGTGGAGGCCGATGTCCACGACCACGCGGGTCGCGCGCAGCAGCTCGCCGGCGAGGTACCCGAGCACGTAGGCGGGGTGTTCGAACATCCCGAGCTCGTCCATCAGCTGCTCGGTGTAGAGCGCCCAGCCCTCGCCGTAGCCGGGGTTCCAGATCAGCGTGCGGTGGGCCCGCGACAACCGGTCGGCCAACCCCACCTGGATGCCGATCTGGAGGTGGTGACCGGGGAAGCCCTCGTGGTAGGCGGTGGACACCTCCTCGTACAGGGGCACGGGCCCGTCCTCGGGCAGGGACCACCAGATGGTCCCCGGCCGTGAGAAATCCTCGGACGGCCCGTTGTAGTAGGCGCCGGGCGCGCCACCGCCCGCGAGCTTGACCTCGACGCGCCGGATCGGTCCGGGGACGTCGAAGTGCACCCCGTCGAGCGCGTCGAGCGCCGCCGACTGCCGCGCCTGCATCGCCTCGCGGAACGCGTCGGGGTTCGGTGCGGCGAACGCCGGGTCCCCGCGCAGGCGGGCGATCGTCGCCGGTAGGTCGGTGTCCGGGGACAGCTCCCGAGCGACCGAGCGCGCACGGGCCGTCAGTTCGCCGATGCGGTCCCACCCCCACGCGTAGGTCTCGGCGGGGTCGAGGTCGCTGCCGAGGAAGCCCCGGGCCGAGCGCAGGTAGCGCTCCTCGCCCACGCCGTCGGCTTCGGACGCCCCCGGGAGGTAGATCTCGGTCAGCCACCGTGCCGTCCGGGTGGCGGCGGCGCCCGCAGCGGGGAGCGCGGCCTGGACGCGATCGGCGAGCGCCCCGTCGGCGGCCACGACCGCTGTCGCGACGCGGCGCAGGGGACCGTCGTCCTCGGCGAGCTCGTGCAGCTGGGAGGTGGTGGAACGCACCTGCCGCTGCGCGACGACGCGGCCTCGCTGCCGACCCCGGTCGACCTTCGCCCGCCACCCCTCGAGCGCGTCGGCGTAGCCCTCCAACCGGGCGACGACCGCTTCACGTCCGTCCGGGTCGCTGGTGTCCTGGACCTCGAGCGCCTCGCGGGTCTCGGGGATCGTGGACGCGATGTGCGCGATGTCGCGCAGCGGGTCGTCGTGGTCGTGGCCCTCGAGCTGCAGCGCGAGATCGTCGTCGAGGACCCGCACCGCGAGCTGCGCCCACCGGTCCTCACCCGGGGGCAGAGCGGCCAGCTGCGCTCGGGTGCGCCGGAACAGGTCGGCGGCTTCCTCGACACCGTCGGGTCCGAGATCGCCCCAGCGGTGGTCGTGCCCGTCGATGCCGGCGAAGGTGGCATCGATCGGCCGGAGCGCGGCGTAGGCGTCCACGTACCGGTCGGCGACGTCGTACACGGGGTGCGGGGAGTCCACGGACGTTCCAGTCGGGTCGAGCGAGCCGACGGACGGGCGGTCGGCCGGGGAGCGGTACAGCCTACGAGCCGACCGGACCCCTACGCTCGGACCATCGTGCACGACCTGCGGTCGGCGCGATCGACGCCGTGGGATCCGCGGCAGCAACGGTGCGACGGTCCGGGAGGGCTTCGTGTGGCGTGAGGGCTACGTCTCGGGTGGCGAGACCCGGTTCTTCGTGCGCGCGCTCGGCCACGGGGACGATCTCGCGCTGCTCCTCCACGGCTGGCCCGAAGACGGCTCGTCCTGGCGTCGCGTGGCTCCGCTGCTCGTCGATGCGGGCTACCGCGTCGTGGCCCCCGATCTGAAGGGCTTCGGTCGGTCCGAGGCACCGCGTGGCGGCTACGACCCGCAGACGCTGGCCGACGAGATCAGCCAGCTGATCCACAACCTGCACGTCCGCAAGGCCGTCCTCGTCGGCCACGACTGGGGCGGTGCCGTCGCCGTCGCGACGGCGTTCCGCCACCCCGGCCTGGTGCGGGCCCTGGTGACGATGTCCTCGCCCTTCCGGCAGCTCGATCTGCGTGCCTCGTGGCACGTGCCGCTGCTCAACATCCCGATCGCACCGGAGCTGGCCTTCCGTTTCGCCTCCCGGCCGCTGGTCGCTGCCACGGTGCGCGCTGCGTCGGTCGTCCGTGAACCGTTCACCGACGAGGTCATCGACACCTACGCCGCCGCCATCTCGGCCAACCCGTCGGCGTGGTTGCGCTACTACCGGGGGTTGTCGCGCCGGGCCGTCATCGATCACAGCATCCGACGGTTCCGGTCCCGGACCGGGTTGCGCCGCGAGCACGAGGGCTCGCACCGCATGCGCGTCCCGACCGCCGTGGTGTGGGGGGAGGAGGACCCGGCGACCCCGTTCCACCTCGCGGCTCGGGTCGCGCACGACCTCGACGCGACCCTGGTGCCCATCCCCGGGGCGGGTCACTTCGTCCACGAGGAGGACCCGCTGGCCGTCGCGCGCGCCATCGTGGCCCTCGCAGGTACCGGTGCCGGGGCCCAGGTCCCGATCTCGGCCGATCCAAGGCGGACCGGCTGATGCGTGTCGCCGGCTCCTCGCTCGACGGCGTGCAGGAGGGTCACCGCGACCTGCCCGCCGGGGTCATCTTCGACTGCGACGGCACGCTCGCCGACACCGAGACCCTCTCGGCGCGGGTGTGGCGCGACGTCCTCGCACGCCGAGGTATCGAGGTCACCGCCGCCGATCACGCCGCCATCATCGGTCGTGCGTGGCCCGCAGGGTTCGACCACTTCTCCGCCCGCGGGGATCTCGGCGACGTCGACAGCTTCCGCGCGGAGCTTCGTGAGCAGGCGGGCGCGACCTTCGACGCCGAGCTCCGCCTGTTCCCCGACGTCGTGGCGACGCTGCGCGCGTTCGTCGCGGAGGGGGTCCCCGTCGCGGTGGCCTCGTCGTCGACGCGTTCCCACGTGTCGCGTTGCCTCGACCGCGAGGACCTGCGCGACCTCGTCACGGCGATCGTCGGTGCCGATGACGTCGAGGACCACAAGCCGGACCCCGCGCCGTACTTGGCCGCGGCCGCCGCGCTCGGTGTCCCGGCGTCCCGGTGCACCGCCGTCGAGGACACGCCGATCGGGCTGGCGAGCGCCCGAGCCGCCGGCACCTACACCGTCGCCATCGTCCGCGGCGTGTTCGAGCCCTCGCAGCTCGACGATGCCGACCTGGTCGTCGACGAGATCACGCCCGCAGCGCTCGTCCCACCCGCCGCGTGGGTCTCCCCGGCCGCCTGACCGACCGCACGTCCGAGCACCCGCACCCGACGCCGGAACGACCGGTGATGGAGGATCGACCGTGGTGGACCCGAACGCAGGTTCCGACACCGACGAGGCCCGTGGCTTCATGAACAAGATCATCACGAGCTGGGCCGGTGGTATCGCGGCGGTGATCGTTGCGCTGCTGATCGCCTTCTGGCTCATCGGGATCCTCCGCGGCTGATGCCACGGTTCGGCGTGTCCCGACCGGGGTACGGCCTCGGCCTGTCCATCGCGACCGAACTCGCCCGCGCCAACGGCGGCTCCCTCACCTACCGCGAACAGGACGAGGGTGCCTGCTTCGCGCTCACCCTCCCGACGGTCCAGGACGCTCGATGATGACCCTCGAGGCCGACCCGACGGCCGTGGATGCCGGGCTCCTGCTGCTCCGGGTGCTGGTCGGGGTCGGACTCAGCCTCCACGGCTTCCAGAAGCTGTTCGGCTGGTTCGGCGGGGGCGGGCTGGCCGGGACCGCTGGATGGTTCCGTTCCCTCGGGTTCGGTGACGGCAAGGTCGCCGCCATCCTCGCCGGTACCAGCGAGATCGCGGGTGGGCTCGGGCTCGCCATCGGGTTCCTCACGCCGCTCGCCTCGGCGGCGGTCATCGGGACCATGACGGTCGCGGCCCTGGTCAACAACGACGACAACGGCTTCTGGTCGGTCCGCAAGGGCTGGGAGCTGAACGGCTACCTCATCGCCGTCGCGTGGGCCCTCGCGACGGCCGGTCCCGGTAGCTGGTCGTTGGACGCGCTGCTCGGCACCCACCTCTCGGGCATCGTCCCCGGACTCCTGGCGCTCGGCGCCGGCGTCGGTCTCGGGTGGCTCCGTTGGTCGACCCGGCGGCCGCCGAGCGACTGAGGTGGCGTCCATGGCTATCCGCTGCGCCGTCGGCGCCGGTCACCGGGGGGTGACGTCGTCGCCGTGGGCGCCGGTGGTGGCGAGGTGGCGGAGTTCGGGTGCGTGCGGCCACAGGCGCAGGCTGACCGCGTGGTGGCGGAGCTCGCTCGAGGGTTCCATGCGAAGCCACGCGATCGGCGCCTCCTCCGTGGCTGCGGCGCCGGCCGCCTCGACCGCTCGGTGGAAGGCCGCGCGCTCGTCCGCTTCGAGGTACTCCTCGACGATCGAGTGGTAGACGACGGTCACCCGACCGGCGGCGGGGGTGACGTGCTCGCGGGTCCAGGCTGCTGCGGACGCCGCGTCGACGGTGGCGGGCACACGTGCGGCGGTGCGGAGGGCTGCGCCGAGCCGCTCGAAGCGGGCAGGCTGGTCGGCCCAGACGGAGGCCGACAGGGCGAGGCGGCCCTCGGCGGTCGTCGGATCGATGGGGTTGCGGTCGCAGCCGCGCCGGTCGACGACCCGGAAGCCGTGGTCGGCGTGGGGGACCGGTGCGCGCCAACGGCCGGCGAGTACCACCTCGCCGTCGGGGTCGCCGACGATCGTGTCGCCCGGGAGCTCGTAGCGCCAGTGATCCAGCCTGAGGTTCAGCCCAGCCGCAGCCCCCACCTCCCGGATGGCGAGAGGAAGGCCCGTGATCGCACTGCAGGCGAGCAGGCCCACCACGAGGCCGGCCGCGCGCCCGACCTCGTTGGTCTGGCACGGCCGCTCGACGTCCACGCGCAGCACCTCGAGGTGGTCGGTGATCGCGTCGAGGAACGTGGCGCCCGCGGTGCCGAGGTCGGGCGTGCCGCCGACGCTCGGGAAGTGGGTGGCGAGCTTCGTGGCTCGACGCGTCAGCACGAGCCGGTGGACCGCTGCCATCAGGCGTAGCCCGGCGGCGTCACCGCGGCCCGGCCGCACCCGGGGGACCAGCAGATCCGCGAGCGGTCCGCCGCCGAGGACGTCCTGGGCGGCCGTCGTCAGCAGGTGGGCGTAGAGCGGCGACCCTATGACCTGGCAGGCGCGCGCCTGACCGATCAGTTGCCAGGCGACGAGGCGCTCGGGTTGCTCGACCGGCGGGGGAACCGACGCGCCACGCGACGGGTCGGTCCCTGGTGGTCCCGCTCCGACGACGGCCTCGGAGCCGATGGACCGTCCGTCGTCCTCCACGTCGGGTGGCGTCAGGACGCCTCCGCGATGTCGTGGGCCACGTCACGGAGCCGGGTGCCGTTCGGGAAGAAGCCCGCCGGGAAGGCGACCTTCACCTCACGCAGGAGCTGGGCGTAGACCTCGTCCGGCGTCCGCTGGCCGCCGCGCTCACGCACCCGACCGATCACCTCGTCGAGCGCTGCGTCCTCTCGCTTCGGGACGGCGCGCAGGGAACCGGGGGTGGTCGTCACCTTGATGTCGTACACCGGGGCTCCTCGGACGGGTGCGCCATCGTCGCACCGACCGGCCGGCGAACCGAGGAGGCCGCACCGGCCGAACGACCCGTCGGCTCCCGCACGGAGCCACGAGGTGGCGAAGCGACGCGCAGCCGAGACACGGGGCGGCCGCCCGAGCCGGAGCCCGGGCGGCCGCATCGCGTGCGAGCGCTCAGATGTCGCTCGGTCGCGAGCGCTCAGAGGCGGCCAAGCACCTGCGCGGACGGACGAACGCTCAGATGTCGTAAGTAGAGCTCGAACACCGGAAGGGGTGTTGGCCGGTGTCGGTCATCTCCGGAAAGCACGGTCTGACCTGCGGAAACGTCGATTCTGGCGGTTGGCCGAAGTCGGCTGATTTTGGCCTCGAAGGGATCTCCTGCGGAATCCCTGCGGAATCTCGGAGGGCGCCTACGGACCTAGGCAGCCGATCGGGATGACGTGGACGCCGTCCTCGCGGCGGCCGCCAGCACCGGTGCTTGTAATGACGCCGAGGCAGGCCGGCTCCTTATGTCGCGAGGTGTCCACGTTGGCTGCGAACCGGAGGAGAGCGGCGGCGGCGGCGTCGACGTCGCGAGGGTTGAGCTTGATCTCGAACGCGGCCCACTTGTTGTCGCGCCCAGTCACGATGGCGTCGACTTCGCTGCCGTTGGCGTCGCGCCAGGAGTCGACTTGGCCGCGATGCAATTGCGAATAGATCCGCAGGTCGCGGACGACGAGTGCTTCGAAGTGGAAGCCGGTTGCCAGAGGGTCGGCTCGCAGCTCGGTGGTTCCGATGTTGAGCGCAGCCGTGGCGAGGGACGGGTCCACGAAGTAGCGGACGGGGGCGGTACGCAGGCGCGTGCGGGAGCGCATGTGTGGTCGCCAAGCGGGCGAGTCGTCAGTGAGCTTGAGGCGGTCGAGTGCGTCCAGGTAGCCGGTGAGGGTCTCGTGGGCGATCGGACCGGACTCACCCCCGACATCCTTGGCGAGTTCACTGAGCTTCACGGCTTGACCAACTCCGCGTCCGAGCGATTCAAGGAGGCGGGCCAAGTTGCTGGGGTTGCGGCGGTGTCCCATCTCGGGAATGTCCACCTCGATTACCTGACGTAGATAGTCGTCGAGCCAGTTGCGGGCGAACTCCTCGTCGGCATGGACGAGCTCGGGCCAGCCGCCCACCACGATCCGTTTGAGGAGCTCCTCAAAGGTGAGATGCGTGCCAAGCCCGGTCTGCTTCTCGCCCTCCAGGAGTGCGGTGAGTGACATCTGACCGTTCGAGTGGCCGGACTCGAAGAGGCTCATCGGGCGCATCTGCATGACCGAGAAGCGTCCGGCGCCCGAATGGCGGTTGGCGTCGTCTCGCGGTCGGGCCGACCCGGTCAGGATGAACTGGCCCTTCTCGCTTCGGTCGTCAACCTGGCGGCGTACGCGGTTCCAGATGTCGGGTTCGAGCTGCCACTCGTCGAACAGGATCGGGGGCTCGCCCTTGAAGAGTGCCTGCGGGTCGAGCGAGACCTGTGCGCGTGCAGTGGGGTCCTCGTCGAACCGGACGATGGTCTTGGCGACCTGCGAGGCTGTGGCGGTCTTGCCACAGGCCTTCGGTCCCTCGATCAGGACAGCGCCCATGACCTGGAGTCGTGTGGCGAGCTCCTGATCAGTGATGCGGGGGAGGTAGGCGGGCATGGCCTAACTCTAGCGATTGCCTGTCAAAAAATCGAATGATTGCCTAGATCTAAATTGAGTAATTGCCTGCACGCTAGTCGACCTCCTGCATAAGCGCAGGTCAGGGTGCCATTTATGGGACAACTGTCGGTGCCGTGGGTCATGACGCGGTCTTCCAGGGCAGCTCGGGGGCGAGCCCGCCGCGTTCGAGCATGATCATGGTGACGAATGCCTTGGGGTCCTGAATTTCTGGCCAACGGAAACAGCCCCTGATCCTGCGTTTCCGCAGGTCAGGGGCTGTTTCGTCGTTCGGTTGCGAATCAGATGTCGTAGTAGAGCTCGAACTCGTGCGGGTGCGGCCGGAGGGCGATGGCCGCGACCTCGGCGTCCATCTTGTACTGGATCCAGGTCTCGATCAGGTCCTCGGTGAAGACGCCGCCCTCGAGCAGGAACTCGTGGTCGTCCTGCAGGCCCTGGAGGGCCTCCTCGAGCGAACGCGGCACCGAGGGGAGGCCGAGCAGCTCCTCGGGCGGCAGGTCGTAGATGTCCTTGTCGACCGGGTCGGCCGGCTCGATCTTGTTGCGGACACCGTCGAGCCCGGCCATCAGCATCGCCGCGAAGGCGAGGTAGGGGTTCGACGAGGGGTCGGGGACGCGGAACTCGATGCGCTTGGCCTTCGGCGAGTCCCCCGACATCGGGATGCGCACGGCGGCCGAGCGGTTCCGGGCCGAGTAGACGAGGTTGACCGGTGCCTCGTAGCCCGGCACCAGGCGGCGGTAGGAGTTGGTGGTCGGGTTGGTGAACGCGAGCACCGACGGGGCGTGTGCGAGCAGGCCGCCGATGTACCAGCGTGCGATGTCGGAGAGCTGGCCGTAGCCGGACTCGTCGAAGAACAGCGGTTCGCCGTCCTTCCACAGCGACTGGTGGCAGTGCATCCCGGAACCGTTATCGCCGAAGATGGGCTTCGGCATGAAGGTGACCGTCTTGCCTGCCGCAGCACCGGTGTTCTTGACGACGTACTTGAACGTCATCAGCTTGTCGGCGATCGTGGCGAGGCGATCGAACTCGATGCCGATCTCACCCTGACCACCGGAGCCCACCTCGTGGTGGTGCAGCTGGGTGGCGATCCCGAACGCCTCGAGGTTGTGGACCATCTCCGAACGCAGGTCGGTGTGGTGATCCATCGGCGGGACGGGGAAGTAGCCGCCCTTGGTGCGGGGCTTGTAGCCCTTGTTGCCACCCTCCTCGTCGCGACCGGTGTTCCACGAGCCCTCGATCGAGTCGACCTCGTAGAACGAGGTGTGACCCTGCGAGTCGAAGCGGACGGAGTCGAAGATGAAGAACTCGGCCTCGGGGCCCATGTACGAGGTGTCGGCGAACCCGGTCGAGGCGACGTACGCCTCGGCCTTGCGGGCGATGTTGCGCGGGTCACGGGAGTAGGACTCGCCGGTCACCGGGTCGTGGATGTGGCAGTACATCATGAGGGTCTTGCGGGTACGGAAGATGTCCTCGACCGCCGTGGTCGGGTCGGGGATCAGGAGCATGTCGGATTCCTGGATGCCCTGGAACCCGCGCACCGACGACCCGTCGAAGAAGACCCCGTTCTCGAAGGTGTCCGCGTTGACGTTCGTGACGGGGAACGTCGTGTGTTGCGTGACACCCGGGAGGTCGATGAAGCGTAGGTCGACGAACTCGAAACCCTCGGACTCGATGAGGTCGAGGACGTCCTGAGCGGTCTGCGGGGGGCTGGCCAAGGTCGTGCTCCTTGTGGTGGTCGCTGGCGGGTCGTCCCCCAACGGGACGGCGTCCAGCGGTGGTGCGCGGCAGGCGGGCGAGGCGCCCGACCGACGCGACCTGCCGCGCCGCGGCGTGCCGCGGTTGGGGCCCGGCGTGCGCCTCGCCCGGCCGGTGGGCGCGTGGTTCACGTGCGCCCGGGTCGGTGTTCCTGCCGTCGGCACGCTACGAAGGGTCCGTTGTGCGGTCGTGTCCCGATCGTTACGGGCGTGTTACAGGCGGCCCGGTCGTCCGTTCCGGCTCGGATGGGGCGGGGAGACGCGTTCCGACCCTAGCCTCGTGGTCCATCGAGGAGGACCTCACGTGGGACCGATGACCGCTGTTCTCACCTGGCTCGCCGTGGTCGGGCCCGACGGCGGCGCTGCCGACGGCGCCACCGCGGACGACGTGGAGCTCGACCCGAACCCGCTCCCGCTGCAGGAGACGACCCGATCCTTCACCGATCAGGTCGCGGACGCGATGCCGAACGACTTCCTCGCGTCGGTGGTGGGTGTGACCCTCGGGCCGGCGTTGCAGATCCTGCTCATCCTCATCATCGCGTCGTTCGTGCTGCGGTTCGCCAAGCGTCTGATCTCGCGCGGGGTGACGCACGCCAAGGATCCGGAGTCCCGTCAGGGACCTTTCCGGCGGCGGCGAGCTGCGGAGGAACCAGGGGTGTCGCTGCGTCGCACGCAGCGTGCGGACGCGCTCGGTGCGCTCCTGACCAGCATCGCGACGGTCGTCATCTGGGTGCTGGCCACCTTCCTCATCCTCGCCGAGGTCGGGGTCAACCTCGCACCGCTCGTCGCGGGTGCCGGCGTGGTCGGCCTGGCGATCGGCTTCGGTGCCCAGAACCTGGTGGCCGACTTCCTGTCGGGGGTGTTCATGCTCGCTGAGGACCAGTTCGGGGTCGGTGACATCATCGACGTCGGTGAGGCGATCGGGGTCGTCGAGGGGGTGTCGTTACGGACCACCAGGATCCGCGACGTGGAGGGGACCCTCTGGCACGTCCCGAACGGTGAGATCCGACGGGTCGGCAACCAGAGCCAGACGTGGGCCCGGTCGCTGCTCGACATCGGGGTGTCGTACGACACCGACCTCGACACCGCGATGGAGGTGATCGAGCGCGTCGCCAACGCGATGGCCGAGGAGGAGGGCTACCGCGATCAGTTCCTCGACACGCCCGACGTGTGGGGCGTGCAGACGCTCGGCGCGGACTCGGTGGACATCCGGCTCGTCATCAAGACCCAGCCGGGCAAGCAGTACGCGATCTCACGGGAGCTGCGCCGGCGCATCAAGTCCGCGTTCGATGCCACCGGCATCGAGATCCCGTTCCCGCAGCGGACGATGTGGGTGCGCGACGAGACCGACCACCAGCCGGCGACGCCGCTCGACAGTGCCACCATCGAGCGCGCCATCGCCACCGCGCGGAGCGGCGACCGAGGCGCGGAGCGTGTGCTCGCCCAGGACGAGAACGCGGTGGCCGCCGACGTGGAGGAGGAGCTGTCCGAGGACGCGGATGCGGGCGGGACGCCGACCGGGGACCCCGGGACGTCCCGATGACGACCTGAACGTTCCCCCGCGCGGCCTCGCTCGTTGCCCTGCACGGCCGATCAGGAGTCCGACCGTGCGCCGTCACGCCCTCACCTCCGCGATGCTCGCGGGGCTCGCCGCCCTCTCGCTCGCCGCCGCACCTGCGGCACCCGGTGCCCGCCCCGGTGGCGGCCCCTGCACGGGCGCGCCACACCAGGCGCGGACGTTCACCGTCGACGTGGATGGCGAGCCGGCGCGAGGGATCGTGGCCCTCCCGCGACGGGCGCCACGGGGCCTCGTGGTCTTCGCGCACGGGTACGGCCACACCTCGGAGTCGTGGCGTGAGCACGCCACCAGGACGGCCGAGGAGCACGGGGTCATCGCCTTGGCGATGGACTACCGGGGGACCGAGATCATCCCGGCCGACGGGCCCGGTCAGCTGCCGAGCTCCAGAGGCTGGCAGGTGGCGGAGGGGGCGGAGGACTCCATCGCGGCGGCGCAGTGGTTCGAACGGCGCTGCCGCAGCATCGAACACATCGTCATCCACGGCGTGAGCATGGGCGGCAACGCCTCGGGGCTCGCTGTCGCTGCCGGCGCGGAACGGAGCGACGGGACGCCGCTGTTCGACCACTGGATCGCGGTCGAGCCGGCCGTCAACGTCGTCGAGATCTACCAGGGGGCCCGTGGGCTCGCGGCCGGTGGGAACGCTTTCGCGGCGAACGCCGTCGAGGACATCGAGCGGCAGATGGGCGGCACCTTCGAGGAGGCGCCGGCGACCTACCTCGAACGCACCGTGGTCGCCCGCGCTCCCGACATCGCGGCATCGGGGCTACGCGGACTCGTCCTGGTCCACGGCCTCGATGACGGGTTGGTCCCCACCAACCAGAGCCGGGAGATGCAGGCCGCGATGCGTGCCGTCGGTGTCCCCACCGAGCTGTACACCGTCGTCACCCGCGGTCCGGGTTCCGAGGCCGGCACCACCCTCTCCGGGACCGTCCTCGGTGGCACCGGCGCCTACGAGTCGCCGTTCGCTGGTCACGCGAGCGAGACCAGCACCACCCACACGGTGAACGTCACGGGGTTCGAGGTGCTGTCGAAGGTGCTCGATGGCGTCGACGTCGGTTGCGGCGAGCACGTCATCGATGGCGTGACCGGCACCCGTCAGGGCCGGACCGTCGCCTGCTGACCGTTCAGCGGGTGTCGACCCGCAACGGGTGGTCGTCCGGCACCTCGACCAGGACCAGCGAAAGCCCGTCGGGGTCGTGCACGATGGCCTCGATCAGCCCCCAGGGCTTGTGCTCCGGGGCCTCGTGCAGCGTCACCCCGGCGGCGGTGAGCTCCGCGGTCACGGCGGCGAGGTCGGGCACCTGGAGCCAGAGCCGGACACCGTCGGGCGACGGGGGCCGCTCGTCCTCCGGAGCGGTCTCGGTCAGCTCGAGTTCGGCACCGCCGAGGAAGAGGACCACGCCCCGGTGCGGCGACGAGCCGAACTCGCGCGACCGGTGCAGGCCGAGGATGCCCTCGTAGAAGCGGAGCGAGACGTCGAGGTCGCGCGGGCGCAGCAGGACGCGGCTGCGGAGGACCTGCACCGGGTCAGGCCGTCGGCGAGGGGTCGCCACCGGGTTGGCCGGGGGAGGGGCTCCAAGCGTTCGCGTCGATCGCCTGCTGGCCGGCGTGGTAGCTGGAGCGGACCATCGGTCCGGATTCGACGTGGGCGAACCCGAGCTCCTGCTCGCCGTACACCCGGAAGCTGTCGAACACCTCCGGTGTCACGTACCGGTCGAGGTGCAGGTGCTGGGCGGAGGGCTGCAGGTACTGCCCGATGGTGAGGTTGTCGACGCCCGCGGCGCGCAGGTCCCGCATGCACCCGCGGATCTCGTCGTCGGTCTCACCCATCCCGACGATCAGGTTGGACTTCACCGCGGTCGTGGCGGGGAAGCGTCGTCGTGCCTCGGCGAGGAACTCGAGGCCCCGGTCGTAGTCGAACGACGGGCGGATGATCGGGAACAGGCGGCGGGTGGTCTCGAGGTTGAACGCGAAGACGTCCGGCTCGGCGGCGACGACCAGGTCGAGCGCCGCGGACCCCTTCGCCGGGTCGTGCCCGTACCCGAAGTCGGAGGGCAGCACCTCGACACCGACGTCGGGGGTGCGTGCGCGGATCTGACGGATGGTCTCGGCGACCAGCCACGCGCCGCCGTCATCGAGGTCGTCGCGGGCGACCATCGTGACGACCGCGAACCGCAGACCGAGGTGTCCGACCGCTTCGGCGACGCGGCGGGGCTCGTCGGTGTCGTAGCCGGCCGGCTTGCCCGTCTTTATCTGGCAGAACCCGCAGCGCCGGGTGCAGTCCTCGCCCCCGATGAGGAACGTCGCCTCGCGCTGCTCCCAGCACTCGTAGATGTTGGGACAGCGTGCCTGCGCGCAGACGGTGTTGAGCTCGAGGCCCTCCATCAACGAGGTGACGTCCTTGAAGTTGTCACCGAACGAGGCCTTGACCTTGAGCCAGTCGGGCTTGCGCCCGCCGTGCAGCGAGGTGTCGACGGTCCTGCGCACGACACCGGCCCGCTGGACGCGCTCGCGCGGGAGCACCGTCAGGGTGCGTGCGCCGTCCGGGATGACCGGCTGCGAGGTGGAAGGGGGAGGGGCCACGGGGCGACTCGAGAGGTCGTGGTCGGATGGCGGGACGAGCGTAGCCACCGCGGGGCCACCAGCGACCGGGAGCCCACCGTCCTAGCGTCGCCCGTACCGTGGACGCGTCAGATGAGGAGCGATGACCGGTACCGCACGTGCTGCCGCGCTCGTCCGCGAGCCATCTCCACAGCTCGCCGAAGGTGAGGTGACCTTCCTCGCCCGGACGCCGCTCGATCTGCAGCGCGCCCGCGTCCAGCACGCGGCCTACCTCGACCTGCTCGGGAGGCTCGGCCTGGAGGTCGTCCACGCGCCGCCGGCGCCGGACCATCCCGACGGGGTCTTCGTCGAGGACGCTGTGGTCGTCGTCGATCAGCTCGCGGTCCTGACACGATCGGGTGCAACGTCTCGCCGAGGTGAGACCGACAGCTTGCGCCCGGTCCTGGCCGAGCGGGGCCTCACCCTCGCGACGATCGCCGCGCCGGGGACCCTGGACGGCGGTGATGTCCTCCAGGTCGGCGATGTCATCTACGTCGGCCGCACGACCCGAACCAACGACGCCGGGACCGCCCAACTGCGTGACCTCGTCTCACCGCTCGGCCGCACCGTCACGACGGTCGAGGTCGCGGGCGCGCTCCACCTCAAGACGGCGGCCACCGCGCTACCCGACGGACGGATCCTGGCGGGCTTCGGCCACGTGCCGGCCGCCGGGTTCTCGGGTCGCGAGGTCATCGACGCTCAGGAACCCTCGGGCGCGGACGTCCTGCTCGTCGGCGACGCGGTCGTCATCGCCGCGAGCGCGCCGCGTACGGCGGCGATGTTGTCGGCCCGCGGCTACCGCGTGCAGCAGGTCGATATCGGGGAGTTCGAGAAGGTGGAGGCCGGACCGACGTGCCTGTCGGTCCTGCTCCCGCCGCGGTGGTGACATCCGTCGGCGCGGGCAGCCCTCGGCGAGCGATGGTCGTGGGGACGGCAGCGACGGTCGTGGCTTCCTTGCCGGTGTTCTTCACCGCCGCGATGGCCGTGCAGCTGCGTGCCGAGCTGGGGTTCGGCACGGTCGGCATCGGCGCAGCGGTGGGGGTGTTCTTCGGCACGATGGCGGTGTCCTCGCTCTACCTCGGGAGGGTGGCCGACCGCCTCGGCGCGACCGTGTCGCTGCGCACCGCCTCGTTCGGCATCGCCGCGGCCGCGTTCGGGATCGCGGCGCTGTCGCGGAACTGGCTCTCGCTCACCTCCGGCCTCGTCGTCGCGGGTCTCGCGGCGGCGCTCGCGCAGCCGGCGGCCAACCGTCTGCTGATCAACCGCGTCCGGGGCGCGCGCCTCGGTACCGCGTTCGGTCTCAAGCAGTCGGCGCCACCCACCGCGTCGATGCTCGCCGGCCTCGCCGTGCCGGCCATCTCCCTCACCGTGGGTTGGCGCTGGGCGTACGTCCTGGCGGGCATCGGTGCCCTGATGGTCGCTGTCGCGGTCGGCCCGCGTCCGCCGAACGCGCCGAGGAAGATCCGTCGTGCCGAGCGCGTCAAGCCGGAAGCGCTGCCGCACCGCGCGACGCTGGTGGTGCTCGCGGTCAGCTTCGGGCTGGCGTTCGCGGCCAGCTCGGTCGTGCTCGCCTTCTACGTCGACTCAGCGGTCGAGACCGGTACATCGGAGCGGCAGGCCGGCCTGGTGTTCGCCGCAGCCAGCCTGACCGCCGTCGTGACCCGTCTGGTGGCCGGGGCCGCGTGCGACCGGTACACCTTCGAGCCCCTGCGCCTCAGCGCGGTCCTGCTCGGCAGCGGCGCCATCGGTACCGCCCTGCTCGCCGTCGGGCGACCGGCCACCGTCGTCCTCGGCGCGGTGGTGGCGCTCGGGGGCACGTGGGGGTTCCCGGGGGTCTTCTGGTACGCCCTCGTGCGCGCCTACCCGGCCACGCCGGGTCGCATCACCGGCACGATGGCGCCCGCCGCCCTCGGAGGAGTGGTCGGGCCGATCGGGTTCGGTGCGGTCGCGACGGAGGTCAGCTACTCGGTCGCCTGGAGCCTGGCCAGCGCGGTCGCCCTGCTCGCGGCGGCGGCCATGCTCGTCGGGGCACGCCGGCTGGCACGAACGGGGGCGGTAGGGTGAACGACCTGCTTCCGAGCGACGAGCGACGAGGACCGCGGTGGCCGGGAAGCGGGACGGCAAGGGCAAGGCGGCGCGCCGGAAGGCGCAGATGGACCGCCTCGCGGCCGCATCCGGAGCGGGTGAGTCCCAACGAGCGCGTGCGCGTGAAGACGCCGCCCGAGCTGCCGCCGCGGAGCCGTCGGCCGGACGGTGGCTCGTGGCGACCGAGGCAGGCGACGTCCGCGCGGTCGACGTGGTGGCTGACCTGCTGGTGCTCGACCCGCGGACCAGCCTCCGCGGCCGCGGGGGGGACGCCCTCCGTGACCTCGCGAGCTCGATCGCCGACCTCGTCTCGCTGGACGTCGTCGCCCCTTCGGGCCGCCCGCTGGCCGAGATCGTGGCGGCCGACGCGGAGCTGCGTGACCAGCTGCGGCCCACGTTCGACCTCGACGCGCTGCTCGGAGGCGGGCCGGTGGCTGGCGACCGGCACGACCGGACCGTGCGCCTAGCCGGGTCGCTGCTCGAACGTGCGGCCGCCCATCGCGAGGGGAGCGTGGACCTCCACGTGGAGGTCGCACCCGTCGGGGTGGACCGCCACCCGCAGGCTGACGAGCTGGAGCTGACGGCCCAGATCGCGACCGACGGGCTCGCGCTCCCGGCGGGTCCCGAACCGGCCGTGGTGACCACGACCGGTGGGTGGTTCGCGGTCGCACCGGTCGAGCTGTTCTACGCCGGGGGGCGCGGCCTCCTCACGGGCGTCGCAGCCGAGGTGGGTGGGGCGGCGCTCGCTGCCTGGCTGCAGGAGGTGATCCGCGACCCGATGGAGCCGCGTTGGGCGGCGCTGCACACCCGGATCGCGGCGGACCCTGCGGCGTTGCTCGATGCGGCCGCGGCCCGTGCCGGCAGCGACCACCCGGACGTGGTCGGTCCGGCCCTCGTCGAACTGATCGCCCTCCGGCACCCGATCGCTCCGCCGGGCTGACGGCGCGAGCTGGGTCAGACGGGAGCGGGGATCTCGAGGCCGAGGTCGGCGGGGATCGCGTGCTCGACGCGCGTCCCGAGGACCTCGGCGACGTGGTCGACGGTGCGGTCGGCCACGTCGTCGACGGACAGTTCGGGGTGCCCGAGCGCGGCGATCGACGCGACCTGCTTGTCGGCGAGGCCGCACGGGACGATCCCCGCGAAGTCGCTGAGATCGGGGTCCACGTTGGTGGCCCAGCCGTGCGTCGTGACGTACCGGGCGGAGACGTGCACCCCGACCGCGGTGACCTTCGCGTCCTCGACCCACACGCCCGAGAACCCCTCCACCCGCGACGCGGTGATCCCGATCCCGGCGAGCAAGCGCAGGTTGATCTCCTCGAGGGTGCGGACGTGGTCGACCACCCGCGGACCGTCGAGCTTCCAGATCGGGTAGCCGACCAGCTGCCCCGGACCGTGGTAGGTCACGTCCCCGCCGCGATCGATGCGGTGGAGGCTGATCCCACGTCGCTCCCGCTCGGCAGCGTCGAAGACGAGGTTGTCCTCGTCGGCCCGGCGACCCAGGGTGTAGACGCGGGGGTGCTCGAGCAGCAGCAGGACGTCACCGATGTCACCCGTGGTGCGGCGCGCAGCGAGGTCGCGCTGCCACGCCCACGCGTCGAGGTAGGGCACCTGCCCAGCTCTGACGACGGTGATCCGCGCACCGGGCTCTGCGCGCAACGTCCGCGGATCGCCCGGGACGCGCGCCACGTCAGGCTCCGAGCTCGCCGCGGAAGTCGTGGGTCTCGAGGGTGTACGTGAGGTCCTGGAGGAACCGGGCGGTATCGGCGCCGTCCACCATCCGGTGGTCGTAGGACAGGCACAGGTAGCTCATGTGGCGGATCGCGATGGAATCGCCGTACTCGTCGGAGACCACCACCGGCCGCTTCTCGATCGCGCACGCCGCGAGGATGGCGACCTGCGGCGGTGTGAAGATCGGCGTGTCCCAGAGGGTCCCGCGTGAGCCGGTGTTGGTGATCGTGAAGGTGGCACCCGAGATGTCGTCGGGTTGCAGCTTCTTGGACCGGGCGCGTGCCGCGATGTCGGCGATGCGCCGGGCGAGCGCGGGGACGGTGAGGTCCTGCGCGTCCTTGATGTTGGGGACCAGCAGGCCCTGTTCGGTGTCGACCGCCATCCCGAGGTTGATGTAGCGGTGGAAGGTGGCCGTCCCCGACTCCATGTCGATGGAGCTGTTGAGGGCCGGGTGCCGCGGCAGCACCATGCAGACCGCGCGGGAGATCATCGGCAGGGGCGACAGGCTCGCGCCCTCACGTGTCTTGAAGTCATCTTTGACCGCGGTCCGCAGGTTCATGATCGCCGTCAGGTCGACCTCGACGGCGGCGGTCAGCTGGGCCGTGGTCTGCAGGGCGTTCTGCATCGCCTTGGCGGTGGCCTTGCGCACCCGGGTCAGGTCCTGGGTGACCGCGCGCTCGCCGCCGAAATCGATCTGCAGGGGCGAGGCTTCCGGGCGGGCGCGGCCGCTGGTGGGTGTGGGCGCCGCGGGCGGTGGGGTCGGCGGTGCTGCGGACGCGGGACCTGCGTCGCGCGAACCGCTCCCGCCGGCGTCGGCGTCGGGCGCTGCAGACTCGGAGGACTCGGAGGAGCTCCCCTCGCCACCGGCGGCGATCGCCCGATCGGCGTCCTCACGGGTGATGCGACCGCCCGGGCCGCTACCGCGGACGTCGTCGGGCGAGAGGCCGGCTTCGCGCAGGAGCTTGCGGACCAGCGGCGAGGTCAACGCCGGCTCACCGGAGGTGCTACCACCACTGTCGCTCTTGGCGTCGGATCCGCTGGCCGGTTCGTCCTCGTCTCCGGCGCTGCCGGAGACAGGCTCGTCGCTCTGTGCGGGGTCGGACTGATCGTCCTCGAGGTCCTCGGGGTCGTCGTCGGTCGCGTCCTGCTCCTCGGCATCGGCTTCGTCGGCGTCGGAGCCCTCCGCGTCGTCCTCGTCGTCGGCACCGTCGCTGGTGGCGCCTTCGCCGATGATGACGATGACCTGGCCGACGGCGATCTCGTCGTCGACCTCGGCCTTGAGTTCCTGGACGGTGCCGGCGACGGGGGAGGGGATCTCGGTGTCGACCTTGTCGGTGGAGATCTCGACGAGGGGTTGGTCGACCTCGACCTCGTCACCGACGGCGACGAGCCAGGCGGTGATGATGCCTTCGGTGACGGACTCGCCCAGCTCCGGTAGTTCGACCTCGGTGGCCATCGGCGGATCTCCTCGAGTTGACGCGTCGGTGGGTCAGCCGTGCAGGGCGCGACCGGCCAGGGCCAGGTGTGCCTCACCGATGGCTTCGCCGAACGATGGGTGGGCGTGGATGAGGTGGGCGACGTCGGTGGGCAGCGCCTCCCAGTTGTAGATCAGCTGTCCCTCGCTGATCAGGTCCGTCGCACGAGGGCCGACGAGGTGCACGCCGAGCACGCGGCCGGCGCCACCCTCGGCGTCGTCGTCCTTCTCGGCGATGAGCTTGACCATGCCGGTCGCCTTCATCATCGCCGCGCGACCGAGCGCCTGGAACGGGTAACGCTCGGTGACGACCTCGAACCCCGCGTCCTTCGCCTCGGCCTCGGTGTAGCCCACCGACGCGACCTCAGGGTGGGAGTAGGTCACGCGCGGCACACCCCGGTAATCGATCGGGAGCACGTCGAGGCCGCCGAGCTGGTCGGCCACGAGGAAGCCCTCGGCGAAGGATGCGTGCGCGAGGCCGAGGGTCGGGATGACGTCACCCACGGCGTAGACGCCGTCGACGTTGGTGCGGCAGTACTCGTCGACGGTGACGAAACCGCGGTCGTCGGTCTCGATGCCGGCCGCGTCGAGGCCCGCTCCCTCGGTCACCGGGCCGCGGCCGACCGCGATGAGCAGCAGATCGGCCTTGAGCTCCTCGTCGCCCTTGCCGGTCTCGAGGGTGACCGTCACCGACCGTGAGGTGGTCTTGACGCCGGTGACCTTCACGCCCGTGCGGGCATCGATCCCGGCCTTCCGGAAGGCGCGACCGATCTCCTTGGAGGAGTCGGCGTCCTCGAGCGGCAGCAGCCGGTCCTCGAGCTCGACGACCGTGACCTCGACCCCGAACGCGTGCCAAGCGGTCGCGAACTCCATCCCGACGGCGCCGGCGCCGAGCACGATCGCCTTCTTCGGCAGCTTGTCGAGGGTCAGCGCGTGGTCGGAGCTGATGACCCGCTTGCCGTCGAACTCGGCGAACGGCAGCTGGCGGGGCTTCGAGCCGGTGGCGATGACGAGCGCCGGAGCCGACAGCTCCTTCTTCTCGTCGCCGTCCTCGAGGGTGACCTCGACCGAGTCCTTCCCCGTGACCACGCCGGTGCCGATGAAGGTCTCCACGCCGCGCCCCTTGAGCGCGCCCTGGAGGCCCTTCCACATCTTGTCGACGACGGCGTCCTTGTGCTGGTTGAGGGCCGCGACCTCGATGCCCTGGTAGTCGAGCGTCACACCGAAGTCCGCGGCCGACTGCGCCTGCTCGGCGACCGCGGCGGTCTGCAAGATGGCCTTGGTCGGGATGCAGCCCCAGTGCAGGCAGGTCCCGCCGACCTTCTCGCGCTCGATGAGCGCGACGTCGAGCCCGAGCTGCGCGGCCCGGAGCGCGACCGAGTACCCGCCGGTGCCGCCACCGAGGACGATGACGTCGTGGGTGTGGCCGTCACCCTTCTCGACCCGACCCGCGCGGGGCTGATCGGCGGCAGGCTCGTCGGAGCTGCTCGCAGTGGCGTCCTCCGCGTCCTCCGTGTCGTCCACGTCGGCGCGCCCCTCGTCGGCATCGCCGTCCTCGTCGGCGCTGGCGTCGGACTCGTCGGCGTCGGCACCCGCGTCGCCCTCGGCGTCGCCGCTGTCATCGCTGTCGTCACCGTCGCTGGTGGCGCCTTCGCCGATGATGACGATGACCTGGCCGACGGCGATCTCGTCGTCGACCTCGGCCTTGAGTTCCTGGACGGTGCCGGCGACGGGGGAGGGGATCTCGGTGTCGACCTTGTCGGTGGAGATCTCGACGAGGGGTTGGTCGACCTCGACCTCGTCACCGACGGCGACGAGCCAGGCGGTGATGATGCCTTCGGTGACGGACTCGCCCAGCTGCGGCAGCTCGACCTCGGTAGACACGTTCGGGTCTCCAATCGGAGGGGCGGGAGCGGCACCGTGACCAGCGACGGTACGCGGCTCGAACCTAGCCGAGCCCCCAGGGGGTCGCAGGGGGCGGCACCCCGCCCACCGGTCCGCATCGCTAGCGTCCGTCGGGACCCGGGTGGGCCTCGATCCCACCTGGAGGAACCACGTCCCGCGACCGCGGTTCGACCGCTGATCGGAGCCGCCCCGTGAGCGATCACGCCGACCGACCGACCGCCGCCCGCCCGACCGCCGCCGACGATCCCGACGGGGACCTGCGGCGCACGCCGCTGGCCCGCCGCCACCTCGCCGCGGGAGCCAAGCTCGCTCCCTTCGCCGGGTGGGCGATGCCGGTCTCGTTCGAGGGGGTGCTCGCCGAGCACGCTGCCGTGCGTGAGGACGTCGGGCTGTTCGATGTGTCGCACCTCGGCACCGTGTGGATCACGGGGCCGGCGGCGACCGCAGCCGTCGGGCGCGCTTTCACCGCCGATGCGGTCGCCATCGAGGACGGCGCGTCCCGGTACGCGCTCTGCACCGCCGACGACGGGGGGATCATCGACGACCTCATCGTCTACCGCCTCTCCTCGAGCCGGTGGCTGACCGTGCCGAACGCGGCCAACACCGCAGCGGTCGTCGAGCGGCTCCGACGGGTGGCAGAGGAGCTCGCCGAGGAGGCGCTGCCCGACGTCGCGGCCGCGGCAGCGACGGCGGACCCGGACCCGGTGGAACTCGCGGTCGGGACGGTGTCGATCGACGATGCGTCCGCCGTTTGGGCCGTGCTGGCGGTGCAGGGACCGCGGTCGCTGGAGGTCATCGCCGCCGCCCTCGGCGTCGATGCCGCGTCCGTGCCCTGGGGCGGTGTCACCGACGTCCACCTCGGCGACGACGGTCCCGTGACCGGCCACCTGGTCCTGTGCCGCACGGGGTACACGGGAGAGCTCGGTGCCGAGCTGGTGGTCCCCGCCGAACTCGCCGGCGAGGTCTGGGACGCGCTCCTGTCGGCCGGTGCGACACCGTGCGGCCTCGGGGCCCGTGACACGCTGCGGCTCGAGATGGGCTACCCGCTGCACGGAGCCGACCTCGGGCCGGACGTCACGCCGGCGGAAGCTCGACTGTCATGGGCGGTGCAGCTCACCGATGCCGCCGGGGAGCCTCGCCGGTTCCCCGGCGCGGTCGCGCTCGCTGCCGCGGCGGTCGCGGGACCGCAGCGCCGGCTCTGGGGCGTGCTCACGACGGGACGCCGCCCGTTGCGGGCCGGCTGCGAGGTCCGACGGGGCGACCGGGTGGTGGGCACGATGACCTCGGGCGGCTTCTCGCCGACGCTCGGCGTGGGGATCGGCCTCGGGCTGCTCGCTGCGGACGTGGCGCCTGGCGACCAGGTGGAGGTCGACCTGCGGGGCACGGCTATCGCCGGTGAGGTGGTGCGACCGCCGTTCGTGGGCCGCGACCCGAAGGGGTAGGGCGAGCGGCCGTCGGGTCAGACGAAGCCATCGATGGCATCGGCGACCTTCTCCTGGACCCGCTGGATCACGCTGCGTTCCTCCCACTCGGAGGCGTCGATCTGCCGGCTGCGCGAGAGGTCCTCGGCGAGGTCATCGTCGAGCTGGCGGGTCAGCTCGGGATCGAAGATCACCAGGTCGCACTCCTCGTCGTGGCGGAGGGAGCGGCTGTTGAGGTTGGCGGAGCCGACGTTGGCCAGCTGCCCGTCGATCGTCATGATCTTGGCGTGCAACATCGACCGTTCGTAGCGGTGGATGCGGACCCCCGCGTCGAGCAGGTCCTCGTAGGCCAGCTCGCCGACGACCTGGGGGAGGCGCTTGTCGGTGTGGTCGCCCGGCATGAGGACCACCACCTCGACACCGCGACGTGCGGTCGCGCAGAGTTTCTCGGTCAGCCGAGGATCGGGCGAGAAGTAGGCGGTGGTGATGTTGACGTTGTCCTCGGCGAGGTCGAGCAGCGCGTGCTTGAGCATCGCGATGTCGCTCCAGCCGTGCTCGGCCTCGCCGCGGACGACCTGCACGACCTGGGAGCCGTCCTGCGGCTGTTCGGGGAAGCGATCGCGGTCGTCGGTGATCGGCCAGTCGTCGGCCTCCAGCCAGTCGTCGACGAACGCGGCCCGCATCCCGTCGACGGCCGGGCCACGGATCCGGAAGTGCGAGTCACGCCACTCGGTCTCGTCCCGGGCATCCCCCTCCCACTCCTCGGCGATGCCGACACCGCCGGTGAACGCGATCTCCTCGTCCACGACGAGCACCTTGCGGTGGGTGCGGTGCCCGATGCGTTTGAGGTCCTCGAACCCGCCGTCCTCGGGCCGGAAGTGGTGGACGGCGACACCGGCGTCCGACATGCGCTCGAGGAGCGCCTGGTCGATGTGGCGCGCGCCGAGCGAGTCGAGGATGACGCGGACGCGGACCCCTGCCGCCGCGCGCCCGCACATCGTGCGGGCGAACGCTTCGGCGACGTCGCCTTGCCAGTAGATGAACGTGGCGAAGTCGACGGTGTGCTCGGCGCTCGCGATCGCGTCGAGCATCGCCGGGAAGATCGCGTCACCGTTGCGGAGCCGCTCCACGGTGTTCCCCTCGGTCGCAGGGATACCGAGCAGACCCTCGAGCACACGGCGAGCGCGGACCAGATCGACCGCCAACGTCCCACCTCCAGGTCAAGGCGACCGGACCACGCTAGCTCGCGACGTGGGGCCCACAATGCCGCTCCGGCCGCGTCCTGCGCACGCTGGTGGCCGTACGGACGCCTCCGGGTGGTGTCGCGGTGCGATCGCCAGCCTGGCAGGCTGCCGATCGACGATCCAGAGGCGGGAGCGGACCGTGTTCGAGCAGGCCCAACATCGGGAGGTCGCACCCGTCGCGGTCGTCACCGACGCGCAGGCGGAGCTCCTCGTGGTGACGCTCGGCGTCCACGGCATCGAGGCGACCGCGCCGTCGGTGTCCGCCTTCCCCTCCCTCGACTGGGCGGAGGGCCGCGCCATCAGCGTGCGGATCGATCAGGTCGCTGCTGCGGCCGAACTGCTGCGCGGGTTCGGTCACGAGCCGTTGCCGTCCGGCAGTTGAGCCGTGGTCCGGCTGCTGGTGGGTGTGGTCGTCGTCTACCTCGTGGTCGCTGGGCTCGCCACGGTGTTCCAGCGTCAGCTGATCCACCTGCCCGACACCGCGCCACCGGCAGCGCCACCGGACATCGAGGAGGTCAGGCTCGAGACCGCGGACGAGCTCGAGCTGGTGGGTTGGTTCCTCGCCCACGATCGGCCCGTCAGCACCGTCCTCGTCACACCCGGGAACGCCGGGAACCGCGCGCTGCGCCTGCCGCTGGCGCGAGGCCTGGCCGCCCGGGGCCACGCGGTCCTGCTCCTCGAGCACCGCGGTTACGGCGGGAACCCGGGATCGCCGAGCGAGGCGGGGCTCGCAGCGGACGCGCTCGCGGCGCGCGAGCACCTCGAGAACCGGTCCGATGTCGCCGCGGACCGGATCGTCCACCTCGGGGAGTCGCTCGGGTCGGCGGTCGCGGTGGGGCTGTCGGCCGATCGCGAACCGCTCGCCGTCGTGCTGCGGTCACCGTTCCCCGCCCTCGTCGACGTCGCGCGCCGACAGCTGCCGTTCCTGCCGGTCGGGCTCCTGCTACGTGACCGGTTCGCGACCCTCGACCACCTCGGCGACGTCGCTGCACCGGTGCTCGTCGTGGCCGGTGAGCGCGATGGGACGGTCCCGCTCGAGCTCTCCCGCGCGGTGGCATCGACCGCTGGCGCCGAGCTCCTCGTGGTCGAGGAGGCGGACCACAACGACCGGGCCCTGCTCGACGGCGATCGGTACCTCGACGCGGTCGACGCCTTCATCCGCAGCCACCTCGGGCCGGGGTCGTAGCTCGTGGTGCGGGTCGTCCGTAGCCTCGGCCGCCGACGGGAGGCGACGTGCTCTACCTCGGCTACCTCGACGGTCACGACCTCGGTCCCGACCCGGAGGGCCCGTGGCGGGAGGTCCTCCCGTTGCGTCCGGGCCTCGTGCTCGTCGACAGCGACCTGCACCGCTCGGCGGTCTACCACGCGCTCAAGGACCACCTCCCGCCTGACACCCCGCTGCTCGTGGCCGAGCTGCACGAGGTCCCGAAGTTCAAGGGGATGGCCGCGGGCGCCCTGCGCTGGGCACGCGAGCGTGCGCCGACGTGACCCGCTGTCCTCGGCGGCGCGCGGTCAGACGGACGCGTGCCGGTCGGCGGGGAGGGCGAGCATCCGTTCCAGTGCGACCCGCGCTGAGCCTCGGGTCGCGGCGTCGACCTTCACCTCGTTGACGACCTCGCCAGCGACGAGCGATTCGAGCACCCAGGTCACGTGGGGGAGGTCGATCCGGTTCATCGTCGCGCAGAAGCAGACGGTGTCGTCGAGGAAGACCACGCGCTTGTCGGGGTGCTCGTCGGCGAGCCGCTTGACCAGGTTGAGCTCGGTGGCGACGGCCAGCGTCGTGCCAGGGGGCGCCTCGGCCACCCACCGGATGAGCTGGCCGGTCGACCCGACGCGGTCGGCGCGCTGCACGACCTCGTGGCGGCACTCGGGGTGGACCAGCAGCTCGACGTCCGGTTCGCGCTCGCGCAGAACATCCACCATCTCGGGGGAGAAGCGCGCGTGGACCGAGCAGTGGCCCTTCCAGAGGACCACGCGGGCATCGCGGAGCTGCGCGTCGGTCAGGCCCCCGTCGGGCTGCCACGGGTCGTAGATGACGCAGTCGTCGAGGGACAGGCCGAGCGCGAGCACCGCGGTGTTGCGACCGAGGTGCTGGTCGGGCAGGAACAGGACCTTGCCGTCCGGTCCGGCCTCGTCGAAGGCCCACGCCATCGCTGCCGGTGCGTTCGACGACGTGCAGATGGCGCCGCGGTGATCGCCGCAGAACGCCTTGATGGCGGCGGTCGAGTTCATGTAGGTGAGCGGGACGGTCTCCTCGGCGACCCCCGCGCGCTCCAGCCGGGACCAGGCGTCGCGGACCTGACGGATCTCGGCCATGTCGGCCATCGAGCAGCCTGCGGCGAGGTCGGGCAGGATCACGGTCTGGTCGGGCCGAGCGAGCACGGAGGCCGACTCGGCCATGAAGTGCACCCCGCAGAACACGATGTAGGGCGCGTCGGCGACGGCCGCCTGCCGCGCCAGCTCGAACGAGTCGCCCCGCGCGTCGGCGAGCGCGATGACCTGGTCGCGCTGGTAGTGGTGACCGAGGAGCATCACCCGGTCGCCGAGGGTCGCCTTGGCCGTGAGAGCACGCTCGAGCAGCGCCGGGTCGTCGGCTGCTGGCAGGTCGCCCGGACACACCACACCACGCTCGCTGCTGCGATCGGCACCCCGGCCGAGCAGCAGGAGCGGTGATCCGAGGGGGATGGTGGGCGTGCCGGTCAGGTTCCGAGCCGGTGCTGCAGACGGGCGAACCAGCGGCGTCGCGGTGGCGTTGAGCGTCACGGGGGGAGCCTCTCCGCGGGGGTTCTGGTCACTATGACTAGAACTCCTGGTGAGCGTACCAGCGGTCGACGCAACCGGGAACCCCGGGCTCCCGCACTAGGCTCGTGGGCCGCTGACGCCCGAGAGGGCTGGGTCAGGAGCTGCGCGTGAAGGTCGTGATCGCACCCGACGGGTTCGGGGGGACGCTCACCGCGCTCGAGGCGGCGGACGCCATCGCGGATGGCTGGCTGGGTGAACGGCCCGACGACGACGTGGTGCTCGTGCCGATGTCCGACGGTGGCGAGGGGTTGCTCGACGTCGTCGCGCGTCCCGACGACACGTGGATCGTCACCGAGGTGGCTGGACCGCTCGGGCACCCCGTCGACGCAGCCCTGCTCCTCCGCAGCGACGGCAGCGCGCTGATCGAATCCGCCCGTGCGTGCGGACTGGCCCTGGTGCCCTCCGAACGGCGCACCCCCCGGCTGGCCACCAGCTACGGGGTCGGCGAACTGCTCGACGCCGCACGCGACGTGGGAGCGACCCGCATCTCGGTGGGTCTCGGTGGGTCCGCCAGCGTCGACGGGGGCGCGGGAGCGCTGACCGGGCTCGGGCTCCGGGTGACCGTGGCTGACGGCTCCGGGCTCAAGATCGGCGACGACGACCTCCACCGGGTGGCGGCAGCGTCGTGGGGGTGGGCCGAGGACTGGTCGGGGATCGAGGTGGTGCTGCTGGCGGATGTCCCCCACGTGCTGGCCGACGCGGCGCGAGTCTTCGGGCCGCAGAAGGGGGCCACGCCGGACGAGGTCGAAGGCCTGACCGCTGCGCTCGGCACCTGGGCCGACGTGGCGGAACGCGATCTCGCCCGAGGCCAGCGACACCGCGACGAGCCGGGCAGCGGCGCCGCGGGCGGGCTCGGCTTCGGTCTGCGCTGCGCGCTGCCGACCACCTCCGTGGCTCGCGGCGTCGACGTCGTCGCCGACCTGGTCGGGCTGGACGACGCGCTCGCGGGTGCCGACCTCGTGATCACCGGCGAGGGGCGACTCGACCAGACCTCGTGGACCACGAAGGTCGTGGCCGCGGTCCACGAGCGGGCCCGCGCCGCCGGCGTCGCGACCGTCGCAGCCGTCGTCGGCTCGGTGTCGACCGGGACCGACACGGAGCGTCTGGACGTGGTCGAGTCGGCCAGCGAGTCCGGTCCCGGACCGGATCCGAGCGGCGATGTCGAGGCGGCTGCGGCACGCCTCGCACGCCGACACTGAGGCGGGCGCGGCGGGGCGAGCAGGAGCGCGCCTCGTCCGTCGGCGTGCGGCCACGGCGCACAGCCGGCCGACAGCCCACCACGGAAGTGCGGCCCACGCCCGCTGCGGGTGTCTCGCTCCCCGTGAGCGACATCGGTCACCCCTCGAACGGACAGTGGTCCTCTAGGTTCAGCGGTGACGTCCACCGCGAGGTGCGTCGCGACCCAGGGCCGCGTGCCCGGGCCGTCTAGAGACCAGATAAGGACAGCGCATGAGGCGCAGGTTCACGGTCCCGTCGCTGGCAGCGGCGATGGTGCTCAGCACCATCGCCCTCCCGGCGTCCGGGCAAGAAGCGGACGGGTTCGCGCTCACCGTCCTCCACTCCAACGACGGAGAGTCGGCCTTGCTGCCGAGCTCCTACGACTTCACCGGTGACGAGGACCTCTTCACCCTCGCCTGTCCTGATGGGGCACCGACCTCACCCTTCGCAGACGTGCGGCCGGGCAACCCCCACGCCGGCAGCATCGACTGCGGTTCGGACCGTGACATCATCAACGGCATCTCGGCCACCGAGTTCTCGCCCACCGGGTGGATCAGCCGCGGTCAGGTCGCGACGTTCGTGCTCGGGGTGCTCAAGGCCGCCGACGTTGAGGTCCCCGGCGTCGAGGGTGCACCGGATTTCCCCGACCTGCAGACCGACCACGGTCGCTCGGTCCACTCCACGTCGATCCGACGTCTGGCTGCCGCCGGCATCGTCGTCGGTCGAACCGACGGGACCTTCGGTGCGAACGACCCCGTTCGTCGTGACCAGCTGGCAACGATGGTCATCGGCGCCCTCGCGTTCTCACGCGGTGACGACGCCGTCGAGCCGGATGGGGACAGTCCCTTCACGGACGTGATGGGTGGCACACACGCGGACAACGTCGTCGTCGCCTTGGAGCTCGGCCTGGTGCGCGGCAAGACCGCGGACCAGTTCGCCCCCGGCCACCTGGCGGCCAGGGACCAGACGGCGACGATCGTCATCGGGCTGCTCGGCCGGATCACCGGCGAGACGGTGCCCGCCGGCGGCGCGGCTCGCTTCGTCGACTTCGTCAAGACGCTGCAGGCGGAGGGGACCGGTGACGACGCTGGTGTCGTGACCATCTCGTCCGGCGACAACTTCCTGGCCGGTCCCGAGTACTCGGCCTCGGTCGAGTCCTTCGAGGACGGCGGGCTCTTCTACGACGCCGAGGTGTTCAAGGGAGCCGGATACGACGCGATGACGATCGGGAACCACGAGTTCGACTTCGGTCCTGCCGGTCTCGCCCAGTTCATCGCCGCGTTCGACCGTGAGATCCCGTTCCTGTCGGCGAACCTCGACTTCAGCGACGAAGACGCGCTCGCACCGTTGGTCGCTGATGGCAGCATCACGCCGAGCACGGTCGTCACGGTCGATGGCCGCGAAGTCGGGATCATCGGTGCCACCACCGAGGTGTTGCGCTCGGTGAGCGCACCAGGACCGGACGTCATCATCAACCAGGTCCTGCCGGCGGTCACGGCGCAGGTCGCGGCGCTCGAGGCGGCGGGTGTCGAGATCATCATCCTCGCCAGCCACCTGCAGAACCTCGACAACGAACGCGAGCTCATCGGCGAGCTGTCCGGCGTGGATGCCGTCATCGGTGGCGGCGGCGCCGAAGATCTGCGAGACGCCTACCCGTTCGTCATCGAGGACGCCGATGGGGTCGAGGTCCCGCTCGTGACCACCCCGGGGGACTACCGGGATGTCGGCAGGCTGGTCCTCGAGTTCGATGCGGCCGGTGACCTGGTCGCTGTCGGAGACGACTCGGCGCTCCTCGCCGTCCCGCCGTACGGCCCGAAGGATGAACGGATCGCCACCACCGTCGAGGCACCGGTGGCTGCCGCGCTCGACGAGCTCGCACGTACGCCGGTCGCGGACAACGAGGTGCCGCTCGATGCCCGCACCGCGACGGTCCGGACCCGAGAATCCAACATCGCCAACCTGCTCACCGACGGGATGTTGCGGGCGTCGCGCGATCGCGCGGTGGAGTACGGCGTGCCCGTCGCCGACGTCGCGCTGCAGAACGGTGGTGGCATCCGTGGCAACGCCATCATGACCGAGGACGAGCTGTCGGCGCTGTTCACGTTCAACACCGCGCCATTCGGCAACCGGATCGCCGTCGACACGATCACTGCGGCCAAGCTCCTCGAGCTGATCGAGCACGGCCTCTCGGGCCTCCCGGCCGTCGAAGGACGGTTCGGTCACTGGGCCGGAGTCGAGTTCTCCTACGACGTATCGGAGCCGGCCGGTTCACGGGTGGTCGACGCCGAGGTGACCCGTGCGGATGGGACCACGTTCGTCCTGGTCGCCGACGGCGTCCTGAACGCGGATGCCTCGGACGACATCACCCTGGTCGGGTTGAACTTCACGCTCAACTGCGGTGACGCCTACCCGTTCGATGGTTGCGACCAGGAGCCGCGAGCCGCCGAGTTCACCGAGCTGGGTCTCACCGACCAGCAGGCGTTCCGGAACCACCTCGAGGCGATCGAAGCGGTCACATCCAGTAACTACCCGGATCTGACCGTCGACTTCGACCGTTACAACCGGTACGGGCCGGTCGGGGGCAACTTCCTCGACTGACACGCCGGGCGCGCGCACGACGGCTGGGGCCGCACCGGACCGGTGGCGGCCCCAGCCGCGTCCGGCGGCGAGCCGGCGAGGTGGTCGACCTACGGGGGGCCGTCGGTACACTCGTCCCCGGTTCCTGCCATCCGTGGCCGGTACCGCCCAGTGACCCGGGATCGGGACCGCCGATCCGCAGCGACCGTGAGGAGCGCCCCGTGAGCGCGACCGACACCCCGACCTCCACCGTGACGCTGACCGAGACCGCCGCCGACAAGGTGCGCGGCTTCCTCGTGGACCAGCCGGACGTCGACGATGTCGCCCTGCGCGTGGCCGTGCAGGCCGGCGGGTGCGCCGGGTTCCGCTACGCGCTGTTCTTCGACGATCGCCAGCTCGACGGGGACCTCATCGAGACCCAGCACGGCGTCACCGTGCGCGTCGACAAGATGTCCACCCCCTACATCCAGGGCGCGGTCATCGACTGGAAGGAATCGCTCGAGGCCTCGGGGTTCTCGATCGAGAACCCGAACGCCTCGGGTTCGTGCGCCTGCGGCGACAGCGCCACGTTCTGATGCGCCGGGCCGGTCAGCCGGCCCGCAGCTCGTCGAGCATCGCCAGCAGTTCGGGGATGTCGGCCTTGCCGACGGTCGGGAGGCCGAGTTCGGCCGCGCGCCGCTGCACGTGGTCGTCCACGAACGCTGAGTAGATGATCACCGGCACGTCCCGGGTGAGGTGTTCTGCCACCTCGATGCCCGTCATGCCGGGCATCAGCTGGTCGAGCACGATCGCGTCGTAGACGCCGCTGGTCGCCTGCGCCAGAGCGTCGTCGCCGTCCACGGCGGTGTCGACGTCCCACCCGCGGCGCTGCAGGTTCAGCGACACCACCAGGCGGATGCCGGCATCGTCGTCGGCCAGCAGGACCCGCACGTCAGCCTCGAGCTTCGTCGGCGGCGGGCACGGTCAGGGTGAACCGGCCACCGGCGTCACCGTCGTCGAGCGTGATCCGAGCGCCCTGGGCTTCGGCGAGCGCGCGTGCGACGAAGAGTCCGAGCCCGCTGCCGGTGCTGTCCGGAGCGCGGTAGTCCTTCTCGAAGACGTGGTCCCGAGCCGACTCGCTGACGCCGGGCCCCTGGTCGATGACCGACACGGTCACCTCACCGCCGGCCGCTGCGAGGACGAGCGCGACCGGAGCGTCCGACGGCCCGAACCGGAGCCCGTTGGCGACGAGCTCGCTGACGATCTGGCGGGTCCGGGCGGGGTCGACCATCCCGCGCGGGACGTCACCACGGACCTCGAGGGTGAGCTCCCCGCGGTCGGCGTAGAGCTCGACGATCTCACCGAGCAACGCGGCGATGTCGGTCGGCACGACCTGCACCGTCGGGGCCCGACCGTGTTCGAGCGCCGCGTAGTCCAGGAACTGCTCGACGAGCCTGCCGAGGTGGCGAACCTGGCGCTTGAACACGGCCTGGACGTGGTCGGCCTGCTCGGGGGAGATGTCATCGGTCAGCCCGAGGTCCGCGATGCCCTGGAGGACCGCGACCGGGGTGCGCATCTCGTGCGAGATCCCGGCGACGATGGTGTCGCGGAACTCGGACGCTGCCCGCAGCGACTCGAGTTCGACGGCACGCTTGGCAGCCAAGCGCAGCTCGAGTTCATCGACGACGACCGTCGCGAGGTCCTCGAGGTTCTCGATCTCGCCCTCGCGGACGGCCCGAGGGGCGCTGTCGATGACGTTCAGGGTGCCGAGGTTGTGGCCGTCGGAGGTGCGCAGGGGGACCGCGAGGTAGAAGCGGAGCCCGAGCTCGCCGCACACGAGCGAGTTCGACAGGGTCCGCGGATCGAGGGACGCGTCGGTGACGATGTAGGGCACCGGATGGACGATGGCGGACGCGCACAGGCCGGGTTCGCGGTCGATCTGTGAGACGCCGTCGAGCCCCACGGCGGACTTGAACCAGATGCGGTCCTCGTCGACGATCGTGATGGTGCTGATCGGGACGTCGCTCAGCCGGGCCGCGAGCGCCGTGATGCGATCGAACGCCCCGTCCGGCGGGGTGTCGAGGATGTCGTACCGCCGGACGGCATCCATCCGGGCGGCCTCGTCCGCGGGGGACAGGCCGGGCAGCGCGCTCTCCACGTGGTGCTCCTCGCACGTTCCGGTCGGGCGGCCGCTCACCCTACCGACGTCGTCCTGGGCGCAGTACCGACGAACCGCTCCCGCGACCGCTCCGCGGACCGTCCGCTCGGGCCGCCGCTAGCGTCGCCGCGTTGGTTCGGCCGGGAGCCGCCGTGGACGACGATGGGTCGGGGTGGAACGAGGTCCTCGTCGGAGGGTGGTCCGACGAGGTCCGTCGTGCGGTCGTCGACCTGGTCGGGGGGTTGACCGTCGGCTGGCGGGGGCCGCTCGTGCGCACGCTGAGCGACGAGATCGGCGCCGACCGCGGGTGGACCGAGACGTTGCACCGGGTGGTGCTCGACGCGATCGGGCAGGTGACGGGTGCCGATCTCGAGGCGCTCGGGAGCCAGGCCGCCTGGGCCTGCTACGAGGACGCTTGGAGCGCGCTGCAGCAGGTCTGGGGCGATGGCGGCGACCTCGCCACGGTGCCGCTCGGACAGGAGCTCGCCGTGACGGAGCTGCTCGCCGAGCTCCCACCCGCTGTCGCAGCCGCGGCGGGCGCGGACGTGCGGGGTCCACGGGCCGACCCTCTGTGGGTCGCTGGACGCTTGCGCATCGACGTCGACGCTCTCCATCGCGCGCTGACACGAGGTGGCATGGCCGGCGCGGACGAGGTGCGGGTGGAGACGGTGCTCGATCGGGTCGCGGGTCGCCGCCGATGAACGGCGACTGGCCTCGCCTCAGCTGTCGGCGGTGAACGTCTCGGTGCCCTCGTCGAGCTCGAGCACGACCTCGACGACCCGGTAGGTGCCGGTGCCGTCGTCCTCGGTGGCGATGGTCTTGCGACCGGGGCGCCAGTCCTCGATCAGCATCATCTGTTCGTCACCGTGGCGCCCGACCCGGACGTCATCCCACAGCTCGAGGACCTCCTCCTCGGTCTGCCCGAGCAGCGAGCGGGCGTCGCGACGAGCTGCCTCGACGTCGAGCGGGCCATCGTCGGGTTCGCCGTCCGGTTCCCGGTCCTCAGCGCAGCTTGGCGACCAGGAAGGTCCAGCACCCGTCGGCCTCCTCGGCGCTGCGCAGCTCCTGACGCTGCATCCGACACCAGACGGGGACGTCGACCTTCGCGGCGGGGTCGGTCGCCAGCAGCCGGACGACCGCCCCGACGTCCTGCTGTTCGACGGCGCGCGCGAGCTCGATCACCGGCAGCGGACAGGCGAGGCCGCGAGCATCGACCTCGACCTCGACGTCGTGGGACGGGTCGGACACCGGCGGCTCCTCGTCCGGGGGACCGCGACCGGTCTCCGGGGCGCGAGGCTACCGAGGTGGGGTCGCAGCGACCTCGCCGTCGACGTCGAGGACGACGTCCTCCCGGGCTGGGGTCGTGGCCTTCGGTCGGCCCCGGTCGACGTCGTAGGTGATCTCCGCGCCGCGGAAGTCGGGCGCTTCGTGGACGGCGACCATCACCGCGCTGATGGCGGCGTTCACCGACGTGGCGGTGACCGTCACCGTGGCGCGGACGTGCGGGCGGGTGTCGCCCGCTGGCCACCAGGCCATCAGGTGCTCGGTGGCGCCGGCGATGCGCAGGACGCGGTCGAGATCGTCCGGGGTGGGCCCGGCGACGCCGTCGTGGGCCTCGGGCAGCCGGGCCGTCACCACGATGCGGACCTGCCGAGCCTCCCCCGCGCGACGGGTGGGTGCGGGCGTCGCGGCCGCGCTGGCCGCTTCGGCGAGCCCCGACTCGCTCTCGTGGACCGGGCCGACATCGACGGCGACGAGCAGGGTGGCGTCCGGGGCGGCCCACGCCAGGTGGGTGGTCGCCGAACGCAGGCCCGAAGCCGTCGGGGCCACCGCTGCGACGACCAGGTCCGACGGGCGGGCGAGCGCTCCGACCGCGCGGTCGGTGCGGCGAGGGTCGTGGTGGACGCGATCCCCGAGCGAGGAGATGGCGATCGGGACCGCGACCTCGGACGGGCCGGTGCGCAGCACGGTCGTGGGTTCGGGAGCTGCCGCGCCGAGCCGCCTCGTCAGCTCCGCGGCCAACGACAGACCACGGTCTCCGCCCGGCAGCAGGTGGTCGGCGTGGACGGGCAGCACCGCACGGCGGTAGGGGACCGCCCCGAGCCGGATGATGGCGAGCGGGACCGACGATCGTCCGATGAGCGAGTCGATCAGCTCACCGAAGACGTTGGACGTCGAGGAGCGGCCGCGCCACCCCATGAGCACCAGCGAGGCGTCGTGTTCGCGGACGGCGTGGAGGGTCCCGTCCACCGGATCGCGAGCCTCGATCACGATCCCGCGGGCGGCGACGCCGAGCTCGCGAGCGGTGGCTTCGGCGTCGGCGACGCCGCCCCACGCGTGCGCGCGGACGTCCGCGTCGGCACCGATCGGGACGACCGTGAGCGGGATCACGGTGCCACCGTCGGGGGCGGCGATCCGGGCGGCGCACAGCAACAGGGGGCGTACCGAGGCGGGGTTGACCACCGGCACCACGATCGTGCGTCCGAGCTGTTCCACGCTCGACCTCCCCTGCGCGGGCGGCGTCCCGCCCCACGCTCCGCCCAGCATGCCGTATCGACGGCGCCCCCGCCCGGGGAACCGGGCGGACGGGGCGAACCGGTGCGCACAGGCGCTACTCGGTCACGACCTCGAGCTCACCCTCCTCGTGGGACGCGCGCAGGACCTTCTTGTCGAACTTGCCGACCGAGGTCTTCGGGACCTCGTCGACGAAGGCGTACCGCTCGGGACGCCACCAGCTGGCGACCTTGCCCTCGAGGAAGCCGTTGAGTGCCGATGGATCCACGTCAGCGCCCTCGCGGAGGACCACGCAGGCGAGCGGGCGCTCGTCCCACCGTTCGTCCGCCACGCCGATGACCGCGCACTCGACGACGTCGGGGTGGCCCATGAGGGCGTTCTCGAGGTCGACCGAGCTGATCCACTCGCCACCGGACTTGATGACATCCTTGGTCCGGTCGACGAGCTGGACGAACCCGTTCGGCTCGATGACGCCGACGTCGCCGGTGCGCAGCCACGGCCCGTCGAACTTCTCGGGGGTGTCGACGCCGTGGTAGCGGGCGGTGATCCACGGCCCGCGCACCTGGATCTCACCCATGGATTCGCCGTCCCAGGGCTGTTCGCTGCCATCGGGATCGACGATCCGCATGTCGACGCCGGGCACGAGCCGGCCGGTCTTGGCGCGGTAGTCGATGCTCTCCTCGCCGGTCACGCCGGCGGGTGGTGTCGACACGGTGCCGAGCGGGGACATCTCGGTCATGCCCCACCCCTGGACGATGGTGATCCCGTAGCGCTCCTCGAACTGGCTGATCATCGACCGGGGCACGGCGCTGCCACCGACCACGACCCAGTCGAGGGAGGACAGGTCGATGTCGCGGCTCTCACCGAAGGCGAGCACCCCGTTCCACACCGTCGGGACGGCGGCGGAGCAGGTCGGCTTCTCGGCCTCGATGAACGCCACGAGCGGTTCGGGCTGCAGGTGTTCGGCCGGGAGCAGGAGGTCGGCTCCGTAGACCCACCCGATGTGGATCAGGCCCCACGCGTTGGCGTGGAACTGCGGGACGATGACGAGCAGCTTGTCGCCGTCGTCGACCCCGACCCCGCCGGCGGCGGCACCGAGGGTGTGGGTCCAGATCGAACGGTGCGAGTAGACGACCCCCTTGGGGTTGCCCGTCGTACCGGAGGTGTAGCAGGAGGCCGCTGCCTGCTTCTCGTCGAGCTCGGGCCAGGCGAAGCCGTCGACCGCCTCGGCGAGCAGGTCGTCGTAGCGGACGACCCGGGCGGGGTGATCGTCGAGCGCGCTGGCGTCACCGTCGCCGACGACCACGAACACCTCGACGTCGCCGATCTCGGACAGGACGCGGGCGAGCAACGGGATGAGGTTGTCGTCGACGATGATGACGCGGTCACCGAGGTCGCCCACCACGAACGAGAGCTGGTCGGGGAACAGGCGGATGTTGAGCTGGTGCAGCACGGCGCCCATGCAGGGGATGGCGAAGTAGGCCTCGACGTGCTCCTGGTGGTTCCAGCAGAACGTGCCGACCACGTCCCCCTCGCCGATGCCGAGCGACGCCAGACCCGCGGCGAGCCGTCCTGCCCGGTCGTAGGTCTCGGCGAAGGTCACCCGGCGGGCGTGATCACCGCGCCAGGTCACCACCTCGCGGTGTCCGTTGACCCGCCGTCCGTGTTCGAACAGCTGGGTGACGGTCAGGGGGTGGTCCTGCATCGTGCTGTCGACCACGTCGAGCTCTCCCGGTCACTGACGGTGGATCGCGAGCCTACGGGCCTACCTGCCCACCCGGGCCCGGAGGTCGGTCACCGCCGTGGCGTAGGCGTCGATGAACCGGTCCGCGTCGGCGACGGTCACGTCCGGACCGTGGGAGATCCGGACGTGGCCGTGGGTCAGTGCCCCCATCGCGACCAGGACGTGGGAGGGCTGGCCGCTGGTCGACGCGCAGGAGGAACCGGAGTGCACCGCGAAGCCGGCGGCGTCGAGCGCACCCACCAGCGCCTCGCCGTCGACGTACAGCGCGGACACCGCGACGATGCCCGGGTGGGCGTCGGCGAGGGGACCGTGGACCTCGAGATCGGTGACGACATCCGGCAGCCGCGTCCGCAGGTGCCGACGCACGACCTCGCGGGCGGAGTGCTCGGTCTGCATCCCGTCGATCGCGACCTGGAGCGCCACCGCGGCCGCGGCCACGGCCGGGACGTCGATCTGGCCGGCCCGCTGGCGACGCTGGCGATCGTCGCCCTCCTGGACGGCGACGACCCGTCCGCGTGGCCCCTGGGCGAGGAACCCCACCCCGCGGGGACCGCCGAACTTCGCGGCGCTCGCGGTCAACAGGTCGGCACCGAGATCCTCGACCGACAGCCCGACCTGCCCGACGGTCTGGCAGGCGTCGACGTGGAGCAGCGCGCCGACGGTCCGGCACCGCCGAGCGACCTCGACGACCGGCTGCAGGGTGCCGACCTCGTGGTTGGCGTGTTGGAGGTGGACCGCGAGGGTCCGGTCGGTCAGCTTCGCCGCCACGGCGTCCGGGTCGACGGCGCCGGACCGGTCCACGTCGACGACGTCGACCTCGAACCCGTGGTCGGTCCGGAGCCGCTCGCAGGCGGCCAGGACCGCGGAGTGCTCCACCGCGGAGGTGATGATGTGGCGGCGGGTGCCGCCGGCCAGCGCGTCGGCGCGGGCTGTCCCGATGACGGCGAGGTGCACGGCTTCGGTCCCGCCGGAGGTCCAGGTGACCGCGTCGGGGGCTGCACCGACGGCCGCGGCCGTGGCGGTGGTCGCCCGTTCGAGGAGCTCCGCCGACGCGCGTCCCTCGGCGTGCGCGCGGGCGGGATCGCCGACGGCGACCTCCGCGGCGTCCGTCCACGCAGCCGCCGCCTCCGCTCGGAGCGGCCAGACGGCGGCGTGATCGAGGTACATCCGGGTGCGCACGACCGCACCCTACGGCAGGCCACGGCCGCGATCCTGGCTCGGGACGGGGTGGACGACCGTCCGACCCGGTCTCGCGCGACCTGCCCTAGCGTCGGCAACGACCGGTCCGGTCCGGGGCGGGCCGGTGACATCACCGCAGCGAGAGGGATCACGACCCGTGAGCGCCACCAACCGACGCGTCGCCGTCCGCGCCGTCCGTCCGCAGGTCGACGGGGGCCGCTACCCCGCGAAACGGTCGGTCGGGGAGCTCATCGACGTCGAAGCCGACGTGTTCGCCGACTCCCACGATGCGGTGCTCGCCACGGTCTGCTGGCGCCCGAAGGGCGCACGCCGCTGGTCCGAGGCGCCTATGGAGCACCTCGGGAACGACCGCCACCGCGGCGTGTTCACCCTCGACGAGCCGGGCCGCTACGAGTACCGCGTGACGGGCTGGATCGACCGCTTCGGAACCTGGCAGCGCGACACGCTGACCAAGCTGGAGGCTGGGGTGGCCACCGGTGTGGACCTGGCCATCGGCGCCGAGCTGCTCGACGACCACCGCGCGAAGGGCGACGACCGCGCCGAGGTCGCCCGCATCCGCGACCAGCTCGTCGACGAGCGGCTGGAGCTGCCCGCCCGCGCTGAACCGGCACTCTCCGACGCGGCCACCGAGCTGGTCGCCCGGATCGACCCGCGGCCCCACGCCACGGCATCGGACCGCTTCGAGCTGCGCGTCGACCGTGCTCGGGCCCGCTACTCGACCTGGTACGAGCTGTTCCCACGTTCGGCGTCGCCCGACCCCGACCGGCACGGGACGCTCGACGACGTGATCGCCCGGCTGCCGTACGTCGCCGACCTCGGTTTCGACGTCCTGTACCTGCCGCCGATCCACCCGATCGGCCGCAGCCACCGCAAGGGCCGCAACAACTCGGTGGTCGCCGAGCCGGACGACCTCGGTTCGCCCTGGGCCATCGGCGGACAGGAAGGCGGCCACGAGGCGATCCACCCCGATCTCGGCACGATCGACGACCTCCGCCGACTGGTCGCGGCGTGCGGGGAGCACGGGCTCGAGCTGGCGCTGGACATCGCCTTCCAGTGTTCGCCGGACCACCCGTGGGTCACCGAGCACCCCGAGTGGTTCCGCGCCCGGCCCGACGGGACCATCCAGTACGCCGAGAACCCCCCGAAGAAGTACCAGGACATCTACCCGCTGGACTTCGAGACCGCCGACCCGGAGGGGCTGTGGAACGCGCTCAAGGGTGTGTTCGAACGGTGGATCGACGAGGGCGTGCGGATCTTCCGGGTCGACAACCCTCACACCAAGGCGTTCCCGTTCTGGGAGTGGTGCCTCGACGAGCTGACCCGCGACCACCCCGACCTGATCTTCCTGTCGGAGTCCTTCACGCGGCCGGCCGTGATGGAGGAGCTCGCGCGCATCGGGTTCAACCAGTCCTACACCTACTTCGCCTGGCGCGACGAGAAGTGGGAGCTCGAGCGGTACTACGCCGAGCTGTTCCTCACCGACAAGGTGGACTTCCTCCGGCCGAACTCGTGGCCGAACACGCCGGACATCCTCACCGAGTACCTGCAACGGCACGGCCGGCCGGGTTTCGTCCAGAAGCTCCTGCTCGCCGCCACCCTGACGGCGAACTACGGGATCTACGGGCCCACCTTCGAGCTGATGGAGCACGTCGCCCGTCCCGGTGCCGAGGAGTACCTCGACAACGAGAAGTACCAGCAGCGGACCTGGGACCTCGACGCGCCGCACTCCCTGGCGGAGTTGATCGCCCGGGTCAACGCGATCCGCCACGAGCACCCCGCGCTGCAGCAGGACCGTTCCTTCGCGTTGCACGAGGTCGACAACGACGCGCTGCTGGCCTACTCCAAGCGTGACCCGGTGACGGGTGACACCGTGCTGTGCGTCGTCAACGTCGACCCCGCGTGGAAGCAGGGCGGGTTCACCTGGCTCGACCTCGAGGCCCTCGGCTTCGAGGAGGAGGACGAGGACCCACGCTTCGAGGTCTACGACGCTCTCGGTGACGCGCGCTACGTCTGGCAGGGTCGCCGCAACTACGTCGAGCTCGACCCCCACGTGACCCCCGGACACATCTTCGTGGTCCGTGACCTGTCGCAGCTATCCGATCCGTCGACCCGGGAGGTGCCCGTGTGACCCCGCCCACCGACGGGACCATCATCACCGACCCGGCCTGGTACCGGGATGCGGTCATCTACTCCTGCCACGTGCGCTCGTTCGCGGACTCCGACGGCGACGGTTTCGGCGACTTCCGTGGTCTGGCCGACCGGCTGGACTACCTCCAGGACCTCGGGATCACCGCGATCTGGTTGTTGCCGTTCTACCCCTCACCGCTGCGGGACGACGGCTACGACATCGCCGACTACACCGCGATCCACCCCGACTACGGGACGATGCGGCAGTTCAAGCGGTTCGTGAAGCTCGCCCACGAGCGCGGGCTGAAGGTCATCACCGAGCTGGTGATCAACCACACCTCCGACCAGCACCCGTGGTTCAAGCGCGCGGTCCAGGCACCGAAGGGCAGCCGGTACCGGGACTGGTACGTCTGGAGCGACACGCCCGATCCCTACCCCGAGACCCGCATCATCTTCCAGGACTTCGAGGCGTCGAACTGGACCTGGCACCCCGAAGCCGGGCAGTACTACTGGCACCGGTTCTTCAACCACCAGCCGGACCTCAACTTCGACAACCCCGAGGTCCAGGAGGCGCTCGCCGAGGTCCTCGATTTCTGGGCCGAGATCGGCGTCGACGGGTTCCGGCTGGACGCGATCCCGTACCTGTTCGAGCGCGAGGGCACCAACAACGAGAACCTGCCCGAGACCCACGAGTACCTCAAGAAGCTGCGTGCCCACCTCGACGAGCGGTGGCCCGGCCGGATGTTCCTGGCCGAAGCGAACCAGTGGCCCGAGGACGCTGCCGAGTACTTCGGCGACGGCGACGAGTGCCACATGAACTTCCACTTCCCGCTGATGCCACGGCTGTTCATGGCGGTCCGGCAGGAGGACCGGTTCCCGGTCACCGACATCCTGCAGCAGACCCCCGAGATCCCCGAGGGCAACCAGTGGGCGCTGTTCCTGCGCAACCACGACGAGCTCACCCTCGAGATGGTGACCGACGAGGAGCGGGACTTCATGTACCGCGCCTACGCACACGATGCGCGGATGCGCATCAACCTCGGGATCCGTCGCCGGCTCGCGCCGCTGCTCGGCGGCGACCGACGCCTGATCGAGCTGATGAACTCGCTGCTGTTCTCCATGCCGGGGACGCCGGTCCTGTACTACGGCGACGAGATCGGCATGGGCGACAACATCTGGCTCGGAGACCGCAACGGGGTCCGCACCCCGATGCAGTGGTCGGCCGACCGCAACGCGGGGTTCAGTTCGGCCAACCCGCAGAAGCTCTACCTGCCGGTCGTCATCGATCCCGAGTACCACTACGAGCGCATCAACGTCGAGTCGCAGCAGGAGAACCCCAGCTCGCTGCTGCTGTGGATGAAGCGCCTGATCGCGCTCCGGCAGCGGCACACGCAGGTCTTCGGTCGCGGGGACATCGAGTTCGTGCACCCGAGCAACCACAAGGTGCTGGCCTACCTGCGACGTTGGACCCCACCCGAGGGCGGACCCGAGGAGCTGGTCCTGGTCGTGGCGAACCTGTCCCGACACGCGCAGTCGGCGCAGCTGCCGCTCGCCGAGCACCAGGGGCTGTCGCCGGTCGAGATGTTCGGACGGACCGCCTTCCCGGCGCTCACCGACCAGCCCTACCCCTTGACCCTCGGGCCCTACCAGTTCTACTGGTTCTCGCTCGAGCGGGCGCCGTCACGCCTGTCGCTGTCACAGATGCGCGAGGACGCCGGGGCCGCCACCGTCGAGTCGCTGGAGGAAGTACCGGAACTCACCCTCGCGGGGGAGTGGCGGGCGCTGCTCCGCGGCCGCGGCAAGGAGCGGCTCGAAGCGGTGCTGCCGGTCATCCTCTGCCGTCAGCGGTGGTTCGGCGGCAAGGCGCGCGAGCTCAGCAGCACCACGCTGGTCGACGTCGCTCCGATCGGCGCGAAGGACGATCCGTCACTGCACCTGGCGGTCGTGCGGGTCGAGTACGTCGACGGCGAACCGGAGGAGTACGTCCTCGCGCTGGCCTTCGCTGAGGGCGAGGAGGCCGGCCGCATCACGGCGCCGACCGCCGTGCTCGCACACGTCAAGGGTCGGGGGCAGCGTGGGCAGTCGGGGATCCTCTACGACGCGCTGCAGGACGACGGCGACGGGGGGCGCGGCGCGGCCCGGTCACCGGCGGCCCTGCTGCTCGACACGGTCGGTCGGAACCGGCGGTACCGGGCCACGTCCGGCGAGCTGGTCGGTCGTCGCCACCGTCCACTCGGCAGCGGTGCCCGTCCCGGCGAGCTGCCGTCGCGGGTGCTGCGGGGCGATCAGAGCAACACCTCGATCGTGTTCGGTGACCGCTTCCTGATGAAGGTCCTGCGTCGGCTCGAGGCGGGTGAGTCGCCGGACGTCGAGATCGGCCGGTACCTGTCGGACCGGTTGACCCACGTCCCCGAGCTGGTCGGCACCATCGACCGCGTCGGCCGGGGTGGCGGCGCCACCTCGACGGTCGCCATCCTGCAGCGCTTCGTGCCGAACGAGGGGGACGCGTGGGTCCACACCCTCGACGAGCTCGAACGCTACGCGGAGCGGGTGATGACCGATCCGCCACACGGCGGGGTCCCCGAGCTGCGTCGGTCGCCGCTGACGCTGGCCAGCGAACCGCTGCCGGAGTCGGCCCACGAGCTCGTCGGGCCCTACCTCGATGTGGCGCACCTGCTCGGGGTGCGGACCGCCGAGCTGCACTCGGCGCTCGCCGATGGCACGGACAAGGACTTCGCCCCCGAGGCCTTCACGACCCTCTACCAGCGTTCGCTGTACCAGTCGATGCGCAACGCCCTCCGACGTGGGCTCCAGGCCGCGAAGAAGGCAGCCTCCTCGCTGCCCGACCCGGCGACGCAGGCACGGGTGACCGCGCTGGCGGACCGTGAGGACGAGATCCTCGACCGGCTGCGGACGCTGTCGGCCGGCCGCATCGAGACCACCCGGACCCGCACCCACGGGGACTACCACCTCGGCCAGGTCCTGTGGACCGGCCGCGACCTGGTGATCATCGATTTCGAGGGCGAACCGGCCCGGCCGCTCGGCGAGCGACGTCTGAAGCGCTCCCCGCTGCGCGACGTCGCCGGGATGCTCCGTTCGTTCCAGTACGCGTCGCACTCGGCGCTGCGGTTCCAGGTCGAACGCGGTGCCGTCACCCCGGACCGCGACGCCTACGACGAGCTCCGGGGTTGGCTCGCCGCGTGGAACCGTTGGGTCAGCGCGGGCTTCCTCCGTGGGTACCTCGACACCGCCGCCGACCGCAGCTTCGTCCCCGACGATCCGGCGCACACCGCCATCCTGCTCGACGCCTTCCTGCTCGAGAAGGCGATCTACGAGCTCGGCTACGAGATGAACAACCGTCCGGAGTGGGTCGACATCCCGCTCACCGGCATCGCCGAGGTGCTCGACGCCCCGCCCGCGTGACCGACCCGACGCAGGAGCCACCCGTGTTTCCCAAGCCCTCCCGTCCACCCCGGAAGACCGCGCGTGCCGCCGAGCCCGCCGTCGTGGCGGATGCTCCGGTGGAGCGACCCGCCGACGGACCCCCGCCGGACGTGCCGGGCGCCGGCGCGACCTCGATCCTCGGTGACATGGACCTGTACCTGTTCAACGAGGGCTCGCACGTGCGCCTCCACGAGAAGCTCGGCGCGCACCTGCGGACCGTCGACGGGGTCGACGGGGCCCCACTTCTCGGTGTGGGCGCCGAACGCCGAGCAGGTGTCGGTGATCGGGGACTTCAACGGGTGGGACAAGGACACCCACCAGCTGGCACCCCGTGGGGTGTCGGGGGTGTGGGAGCTGTTCGTGCCCGAGGTGGGGCAGGGTGACACCTACAAGTTCCACATCCGGTCGCGCCACGACGGTTTCCGGGTCGACAAGGCCGACCCCTTCGCCGTGCACTCCGAGACCCCGCCGCTGACCGGTTCGAAGATCTGGGACCTGTCCTACGAGTGGAGCGACGACGACTGGATGGCCGAGCGCGAACAGCGCCAAGCGCTCGACCAGCCGATGGCCATCTACGAGCTGCACCTCGGGTCGTGGCAGCGCATCCCCGAGGAGGGCGATCGCCCGCTCAACTACACCGAGATGGCCGATCCCCTCATCGCCCACATCGAGGAGCTCGGGTTCACCCACGTCGAGTTCATGCCGCTCACCGAGCACCCCTTCGGTGGTTCGTGGGGCTACCAGACCACCGGGTACTTCGCCCCCACATCGAGGTTCGGGACCCCGCAGGACCTCAAGCACCTGATCGACCGGCTGCACCAGGCCGGCATCGGCGTGATCCTCGACTGGGTGCCGTCACACTTCCCCTCGGACGAACACGGGCTGGCCTACTTCGATGGCACCCACCTGTTCGAGCACGCCGACCCGCGCAAGGGCTACCACCCCGATTGGAACAGCTACATCTTCAACTACGGCCGGCCCGAGGTGATGAGCTTCCTGCTGTCCTCGGCGCTGTTCTGGCTCGACGAGTACCACGTCGACGGGATCCGGGTCGACGCCGTCGCCTCGATGCTCTACCTCGACTACTCGCGTGAGGACGGCGAGTGGATCCCCAACGAGTGGGGCGGGAACGAGAACGTCGAGGCGATCGCGTTCCTGCGTCGCTTCAACGAGGAGGTCTACGCCGCCTTCCCTGGCGTGCAGACCATCGCCGAGGAATCCACCGCGTGGCCGATGGTGTCGCGACCGACCTACGTCGGTGGGCTCGGCTTCGGCATGAAGTGGGACATGGGGTGGATGCACGACACCCTGGCCTACTTCCAGGAGGATCCGATCCACCGCAAGTACCACCACGACCAGCTCACCTTCCGGGCCGTGTACGCGTTCGCCGAGAACTACTGCCTGCCGCTGTCCCACGACGAGGTGGTGCACGGCAAGGGTTCGATGATCAACAAGATGCCCGGGGACGAGTGGCAGCAGTTCGCCAACCTGCGATCCCTGTACGCCTACATGTTCACCACGCCGGGCAAGAAGCTGCTGTTCATGGGTGACGAGTTCGGCCAGTGGCAGGAGTGGGGCAACGAACGCAGCCTCGACTGGCACCTGCTGCAACACGAACGTCACGCCGGGCTCCAGCGCTGCCTCGGCGACATCGCCCGGCTGTACCGGAGCGAACCTGCGTTGCACGACGGTGACGTGGACCCGAACGGGTTCGCGTGGCTCGACGCGGGGGACTGGGAGCAGTCGGTGGTCTCCTACCGCCGACGCACACGTGACGGCGACCGCGAGGTCGTGGTGGTCGCCAACCTCACCCCGGTGGGCCGCGACAACTACCGGATCGGCGTCCCCGAACGCGGCTTCTGGGCCGAGCGGTTCAACTCGGACGCCGCCGAGTACGGCGGTGGTGGGCTCGGTAACCACGGGGGAGTGGCGACCACGCCGTTACCGTCGCACGGGTTCGGGCACTCGATCAACCTGACCCTGCCGCCGCTGTCGGTGCTGGTCCTCCAGCACGACCTGCAGCCCAGCGCTTGACGCCGCGACGATCGTGGCGGGGCGGCCGCGGCGACAGCTGGATGGACCTGCCCACGCGGTACGGTGATCGTGCCCAGGTGGGAGGATCTGGTGACTGCTCTCGATGCGCTACGGGTGGCATCCGTCCTCGGCGGTCATCGTGCCCCGGACCACCCTCGCTCGACGCGGCGATCGCCTCTCGCGGGAGGAGAGCGAACGGCTGCAACACCTCGCCAGGATCGTGGCGCTGTCCGAACGTCTGGGAGGACACCACGCTCGCGCGCGAGTTCCTCCTCTCGGTGCAACCTCAGCTCGACGGGGAGCGGCCGGTCGATCTGATCCGCAGCGACCTCGGGACCGCCGGGTCGAGGACGTGCTCCTCGCGCTCGAGTACGGCTTGCCGGCGTAGATGGTGACCGCGTTCCGGATCAGCAAGGTCCGTCGTCCGCCGTTCGACGCGACCGGCGCGCGACTCGTCGGCGGCCGGTGGAACTCGGTCGGCCGCGCCGTCGTGTACGCGTCGTCCTTCGCGGGCCCGATCCTCGAGATCCTCGCCCACACGACCCGACCGCGCACGCTGCCCGGGCCGCACCACGCCGTTCGTATCGTGATCCCGGACGACCTCGTCGAGACGGCCGACGACCACCGGATCGGCGCGTGGGACCGCGGGCCAGCGGCCTCCCGTGCGTTCGGTGACGGTTGGCTGGATCAGCGGCGCTCGGCCGCGCTGTCGGTGCCGTCGCTTCCGGCACGCCCGGTCGGCCGCACGATCGTCATCGATCCTGCTCACCCCGATGCCGACGCCATCGCCGTCAGCGAGCCGTTCCCGGTGCCGCGGGACGACCGGCTGTTCTGATCTCTCGTAGCTGTCGCGCGACGACCTGACTCCAGAACACGCACGGTCAGGACAGCACGAGGAGATCGAGGCCGTCGAACTGCCGGAACGCGTTGTCGGTGGTCACGAGGGTGAGGTCGCCGGCGAGCGCGAACGCTGCCAGGTACGAGTCCATCCACAACTTCGGCGATGCGGTATCGCGACGGGCGAACCGTGCCCAGACAGCCTCGAGGCCGGGGGGCTCGAGACCACGGAACGTGATGCGGTCGTCGTCGAGGAGCTGGGCGTAGACGGACCAGGCCTCGTCGTTGGTCAGCGGACGGTTGCCGTACGGCGCGAGCACCGCCGCGATGGTGAGCAGGCGGAGCAAGGTCTGCTGTGTGGCCCGACAGAAGTGGATCGCGGACGGCGCCTCGACGGTCTCCAACCACCTCCGCGCTGTGCGGTGGTGCCCGTGGCCGGACAAGCTCAACGCGAGCCACACGTTGCTGTCACACGGATCACGGTGTCACGGACGGGCGATCGTCCACGTCTTCCGACGCGATGATCGCGGCGACACGGTCGGGGGTCATCGCCTCCGAGGGCCGCGCCTCGTGGGCACAGGCGACGAGCGGGAACTGGACCCGTCGGTCAGCGCGGCCGATCGCGGCATCGTGCTGCGCGAGGCCACGTCGGAGCGCATCGGCCACGACGTCCTTGATGCGTCGGTTCTCGTCCGCTGCCCGGATCTTGATCTCACGCACCAGATCGTCGGGCAGCTCCAACGTCGTCTTCACCGCGGGCCTCCAGCGTCGTCGGCGCGCCTTCCGCACCGAAACCCTCCACCAGGCGACCAGCTTACCGTCGGACCAGTTCCCTGGGTACGTCATCGTCGCCTCCGGTCGGGCACCGATCGGAGGGGCGGCGACGTACGCTCCTCGGTGTGTCGACCACGCCGTACGGAGCGCTTGAGGTCAGCTCGGAGCTGACCGCGGCGGCCCGTGCGCTCAGCCGGGGGGAGATGGTGACGACGGGTTCCACCGACCAGCTCACCGCGCTTCGGGATGCCGTGCGAGCCCTGACCACCACTGGGATCCGGGTGGTGCTCATCGGTGGCCTCGCCGTCGGTGTCCGTTCCGGCGTCCCGCGGGCGACGATCGATGTCGATCTCGCGGCCTACTCCCGAGTCGAACGTCGCGATGTGGGCGACGCACTGATCGGTGTCGGTTTCGAGCACCGCGGCTCGTTCGCTCACAGCGAGAACTTCCGGCACCGCAACGGCGAGCCGGTGCAGGTCGCCTTCGACGCGAGGATGGACGGGGCCATCGAACGGGCTGGGCCCGTCGCGATCGACGGTGGCGAGCTGCTGGTCGTCGGTACGGAGGACCTCATCGCGATGAAACAGCGAGCGGGCAACGACCCGTCCCGTCGCCGCAGCAAGGCGCTCCGCGACCTGGCGGACGCCGAGCTCCTCCGCGAGGGAGCCGACGGCGGTACGGATGACGGTTGGTGACGGATCGCGCGCATGGGCTCCTGCGAGATGCACGAGCGAGGGCAGTTCGGATCGGTCACCGCCAGGTCGGCACGGAGCACGTCCTCCTCGCTCTCTTCGAGCTGCCGAGTTCGGAGCTCCCACGAGGTTTCGCGGAGCTGACTTGGCCCGTGTCTCCGAGGTCGCTCAGGCGCTCGCCGAGAACGACGGTCGTCCGGTCACGACGTCTGATCTGATCCTGGCACTGCTCGATGAGGGGCACGGGGTCGCGGTCGCGCTGCTCGAGGGGTGTGGGGTGGACCCGTCGGAACTCGCGAGGCTGGTACGCGCTGAGGGAGGGGACGGTTCGGGATAGCGCAGCCGCGTACCCTCACCGGCCCCGAATCATCCGCCTACCGTCCGAGCGCCCACGATGGACCGCTACGTCTGCGTGCACGGCCACTTCTACCAGCCGCCGCGTGAGAACCCGTGGCTCGAGCTGGTCGAGCAGCAGGATTCCGCGTGGCCGGCGCACGACTGGAACGAGCGCATCACCTCGGAGTGTTACGCGCCGAACACCACCGCCCGGGTGCTCGACGACGAGGGCCGGATCGCCCGGATGGTCGACAACTACGCGGCGATGAGCTTCAACGTCGGGCCGACGTTGCTGGGGTGGATGGCGGACCACGCCCGCGGGACCCACGATGCCATCATCGCGGCGGACGCGGCGAGCGCCGAGCGGTTCGGCGGCCACGGGTCGGCGATGGCGCAGGTCTACAACCACATGATCATGCCGCTGGCCAACGACCGTGACCGACGGACGCAGGTGCGGTGGGGCATCACCGACTTCCGCCACCGGTTCGGGCGCGATCCGGAGGGCATGTGGCTGGCCGAGACCGCGGCCGACACCGCGACCCTCGAGGAGCTCGCCGCCGCCGGGATCGCCTTCACCGTGCTGAGCCCGTACCAGGCCGACGCGGTGCGGCCGCTCGGTGGCGACACCTGGACCGACGTCAGCGGCGGCGCCGTGGACACGACCCGTCCCTACACCATCGTGCTGCCCTCCGGGCGGTCCATCGCGGTGTACTTCTACGACGGTGCCGTGTCGCAGGCCGTCGCCTTCGAGGGGCTGCTGCACTCCGGTGACCGGTTCGCGCAGCGGCTGCTCGGTGCGTTCCCGGACCGGCCGGGTCCCGCGCTGGTCAACATCGCCACCGACGGCGAGAGTTACGGCCACCACCACCGCCGCGGCGAGATGGCCCTGGCGCAGGCGATCGAGCGGGTCGAGGAGGCCGAGGGCGTGCGCCTGATCAACTACGCGGAACACCTCGCGCTGCAGCCACCGAAGCACGAGGCGCGCATCGTGGAGGCCAGCTCGTGGTCGTGCGCGCACGGCGTGGAACGGTGGCGCGCCGACTGCGGTTGCACCAACGGCGAGACGGGAGGGAGCCAGGCGTGGCGGGCGCCGCTGCGCGAGGCCCTCGACTGGCTCCGCGACGAGCTCGCGGCCCCGTTCGAGACCCGCGCCAAGCAGCTGCTCACCGATCCGTGGGCGGCCCGCGACGACTACCACCGGGTCGTCCTGCACCGTGTCGACAACCTCCCCCCGTTCCTCGAGGAGCACGCCTGCGTCGAGCTCAGCTCCGACGACGTCGCGTCGGTGCTCCGCCTCATGGAGCTCCAGCGGCACCTGCTGCTGATGTACACCAGCTGTGGCTGGTTCTTCGACGAGCTGTCGCGGATCGAGTCGGTGCAGGTGCTCGCCTACGCCGCTCGGGCGATCCAGCTCGCCGGCGAGGTCCTCGACGTGCACCTCGAGGACGCCTTCGTCGAACGGCTGCACGCGGCCGAGAGCAACGTCCCGCAGTGGCGTGACGGGGCCCACATCTACGACCAGCTGGTGCGGCCGATCAAGGCCGACCTCGAGAAGGTCGCCGCCCACTTCGCCATCAGCGGGCTGGCCCGCACCTACGGGCACACCGAACGGATCGGGTGCTACGAGGTCGAGCGCCACGATGAGATGCGCTCCGAGGCCGGCCGCGCCAGCGTCGGAAGCGGACGGGTGACGGTGCGGTCGGTGATCACCCTCACCGAGCGGTGCTTCGAGTACGGCGTCCTGCACTTCGGGGACCACAACTTCCTCTGCGGGGTCCGCCCCGAAGGTGCCGACGCCGCGTACGTCGCGACGACGAACGCGCTGTCGGCCGCGTTCGACGAAGCCGACTTCCCGGCGACCATCCGGGTCCTCGACGACCACTTCGGACAGAGCGCGTACTCGCTGCGGGACCTGTTCCGTGACGAACAGCGTCGCCTGCTCGACGAGGTGCTCGAGGGGACGATCGCCGACGTCGAGGCCACGTACCGCTCGGTCTACCGCGGCCGCGCGCCGCTGCTGCGGTTCCTGGCCAGCCTCGACGCCAAGCTGCCGGAACCGCTGCGCAGCGCGGCCGAGGTGGTCCTGAACGTCGAGCTCCGTGAGGCGATCCGCAGCGGCGGTGATCCCGCGCGGGTCAGCGCGCTCGTCGACGAGGCGGAACGGTTCGGCGTCCCGCTCGACGTCGAACGGTTGTCCCACGCGTTCGGCGAGGCGGTGGATCGTCAGACCCGTCGGCTCCGCCGCAGCCTCGAGGGCCCGGACCTGTTCGAGACCTTCGGTGAGGACCAGCAGCGGTTCGCGGCGGCCGTGCGCGACCTGGTGGACCTCGCCGGCTGGCTGCCGTTCGACGCAGAGCTCGCCGCCGCGCAGAACCTGTGCTGGGAGGTCGTCCGCGACCACCGTCCTTCGCTCGTGGTGCGGGCTGACGCCGGGGACGAGGTCGCGGTCAGGTGGCTGCAGACCATCGACGAGGCGACCGAGCGGCTCGGACTCGCCGTCCCGGAGTGACCGTGTCCGACCCCACGCCATCGACGTCGTCGACCGCTGCCCAGCCACCGGCACCCGACCAGCTCGGTGCGAGCCCGGCCGGCGACGGCAGCACCCGGTTCGTGGTCTGGGGGCCTCGCGTCGACCGCGTCGAGGTCGTCCTTGACGACGGACAGCGGCTGGCCCCGCTCGAACGCGACGCACGCGGCTACCACGTCGGCACGGTGGCGGACGTCGGTCCGGGGGACCGGTACCGCTACCGGCTGCACCGGGACGGTGAGCCGGCCATCGACCGTGCCGACCCCGCGTCCCGGCGGCAGCTTGACGGGCTGCACGGCCCCTCCGCGGTGGACGACCCGGACTTCCCGTGGACCGACCAGGCGTGGAACGGCCGGCCGCTCCGTGACCAGGTCCTCTACGAGCTCCACGTCGGCACCTTCACGCCGGAGGGCACGTTCGAGGCGATCGTCCCGCGCCTGCCCGAGCTCGCCGAGCTCGGCATCACCACCCTCGAGCTGATGCCGATCTGGCAGTTCCCGGGGGAGCGGAACTGGGGCTACGACGGCGTCCTGCCGTACGCGCCGCAGCACAGCTACGGGGGGCCCGAGGGCCTGCGGCGCCTGGTCGACGCGGCGCACGCGTCGGGGATGGGCGTGGTGCTCGACGTCGTCTACAACCACTACGGACCGGAGGGCAACCACCTCGACGACTTCGGTCCGTACCTCACCGACCGGTACGACACCCCCTGGGGCCAAGCCGTCAACACCGACGGCCCCGGTGCAGACGAGGTCCGGCGTTTCGCGGTCGAGAACGCCGTCCGCTGGGTCCGCGACTTCCACGTCGACGGGCTGCGGCTCGACGCGGTCCACGCGATCGTCGACACCTCCGCCGTCCACCTGCTCGAGGAGCTCGCCCGCGCCGTCCACACGGAGGCGGCCACCAGCGGGCGTACCGTCCAGGTCATCGCCGAGAGCGACCTGTCCGACCCACGGCTGGTCCGCGACCCGTCCGTCGGCGGGTACGGGCTCGATGGCCAGTGGCTCGACGACGTCCACCATGCGCTGCACGTCGCGCTGACCGGGGAGCGGACGGGCTACTACGAGGATTACGTCGGGCTCGACGACCTGGCCCGGTGCCTGCACGACCGGTTCGCGTACGCCGGCCGGTACTCGCCCCACCGGGGCCGGACGGTCGGTCGGCCGGCACCCGACGTGGCCTACGAGCGGTTCGTGGTCTGCACCCAGAACCACGACCAGGTCGGCAACCGCATGCTCGGCGAACGCCAGGCCGCGTTGCTCGACCTCGAACAGCGCAAGGCCGCGGCCGGCGCGCTGCTGCTGTCACCGTTCACCCCGATGCTGTGGATGGGGCAGGAGCACGGTGAGACCGCCCCGTTCCAGTACTTCGTGTCGCACACCGACCCGGACCTCGTCGAGGCGGTCCGGACCGGTCGGCGGCGCGAGTTCGCCTACTTCGCCGACCAGGGTGAAGCGCCGGACCCGCAGGCGGTGGAGACCTTCGAGCGGTCGAAGGTGGACTGGTCGCTCCGCGCTGCAGGGGACCACGCCACGCTGCTCGAGGTGTACCGCGAGCTGCTGCGGTGGCGCCGCGAGCTGCCGGCCATCACCGATCCGATGGCGGGGGAGGCCGAACCGACCGTCCACGGCCCGCACACCCTCGCGTTCACGCGTGGCGTGCCGGGGAGGCCCGAGACCGACATCCTCGTCGTCGTGCACACCGGTGATGACCCGGTCCGGTTCACCCACCCCGGCGGTTTCGAGCTGCTGCTCGACACCGCGGATCCCGCGCACGACGGTCCTGGAGGCACCGTGGTCACGGTTGATGAGGCGCGGACCGAGGTCGCGATCGGCGGGCCGGCCTCCCTGCTGCTGCGTCGCCGGTGACCCGGGACGGACTTTCGGTCCTCCCCGGTCGTCGGACCTCCGCTGGGGACCGGGCACGATGGGCGGGCCGTCGCGACCCACGCGGCGCGGAGGGAGCAGCGTGACCACGCAGACCTGGCCTGGGCAGCCGTACCCGCTCGGTGCCACCTACGACGGCTTCGGGACCAACTTCTCGCTGTTCAGCGAGACCGCCGATCGCGTCGATCTGTGTCTGTTCGACGAGGACGGCACCGAGACCTGTGTGACGTTGCCCGAGGTCACCGGCTTCGTCTGGCACGGTTACCTGCCGAGCGTGGGTCCCGGCCAGCGGTACGGCTACCGGGTGCACGGCCCCTACGACCCGGCGCGCGGCCTGCGGTGCAACCCCGCGAAGCTGCTGATCGATCCCTACGCCAAGTCCGTTGTCGGTGCGCTCGACTGGGGACAGCCCGTGTTCGGCTACACGTTCGGCGACCCCGAAGGCCCGCCGAACACCGACGACAGCGCGCCGTTCGTCCCACGTTGCGTCGTCGCCAGCCCGTTCTTCGACTGGGGCGACGACCGGCATCCCCGCACCCCGATGCACGAGACCGTCATCTACGAGGTCCACGTCAAGGGCATGACGGCGCTGCACCCCGAGGTCCCAGAGGAGCTCCGGGGGACCTACGGCGGTCTGTCGCACCCGGCGGTCATCGAGCACCTGACCGGGCTCGGGGTGACGGCCGTCGAGTTGTTGCCCACCCACCGCCACGTGCCCGAGTCCGACCTCGTCGAACGCGGCCTGACCAACTACTGGGGCTACAACTCGATCGCCTACCTCGCACCCCACGACGGGTACGGGTCCAGGCCGGCCGAGCAGGTGGTCCCCGAGTTCAAGCAGATGGTCAAAGCCCTGCACGAGGCGGGCATCGAGGTGATCCTCGACGTGGTCTACAACCACACCGCCGAGGGCAACCACCTCGGCCCCACGCTGTCGCTCAAGGGCATCGACAACCCGGCCTACTACCGGCTGGTCGAGGACGAACCGCGCTACTACATGGACTACACCGGCACCGGCAACTCCATGAACATGCGTCACCCCCACGTGCTGCAGCTGATCATGGACTCGCTGCGGTACTGGGTCACCGAGATGCACGTCGATGGCTTCCGCTTCGACCTCGCTTCGACCCTGGCCCGCGAGCTGCACGACGTCGATCGGCTGTCGACCTTCTTCGAGGTCATCCAGCAGGACCCGGTCATCAGCCAGGTCAAGCTCATCGCCGAACCGTGGGACGTCGGTGAGGGCGGCTACCAGGTCGGCAACTTCCCGCCCCAGTGGTCGGAGTGGAACGGGATGTACCGCGACACGATGCGTGACTTCTGGCGCGGTGAGCCGGCCACGCTGTCCGAGTTCGCGTCCCGGTTCACCGGTAGCTCCGACCTGTACGAGTCCGACACCCGCCGACCCGGTGCCAGCATCAACTTCGTCACCGCCCACGACGGTTTCACCATCCGCGACCTCGTGTCGTACGACGACAAGCACAACGAGGCCAACGGCGAGGACGGGGCGGACGGGACCGACGACAACCGGTCCTGGAACCACGGCACCGAGGGGCCGACCGACGACCCCGACATCGAGGCGCTGCGAGCGCGCCAACAGCGCAACCTGCTGGCGACCCTGCTGCTGTCGCAGGGTGTGCCGATGCTGCTCGGCGGCGATGAGTTCGGTCGCACCCAGCACGGCAACAACAACGCCTACTGCCAGGACAGCGATCTGTCGTGGTTCCGGTGGGACGAGGCCGACGAGGACCTCGTGCGCTTCACCACCGATCTGATCGCGCTCCGACGCGACCACCCCGTGTTCCGTCGGCGCCGGTGGTTCCAGGGACGGCCCATCCGTGGCGCCGACATCGACGACATCTCCTGGCTCCGCCCCGACGGGCAGGAGATGGACGACGACGACTGGGACGCCGATCTCGCCCGGTCGCTGCAGGTCTTCCTCTACGGCCGGGGGATCGCGAGCCCGGACGAACGCGGCCGGACCGTGGTGGACAGCTCGTTCCTCGTGCTGTTCAACGCCAGCGCCGACCCCATCGAGTTCCAGCTGCCGCCAGCACGGTGGGGGCAGCGGTGGCGGGTCAGGGTCGACACCGCGCTCCCGCGGCTGTCCGAGGACGTCGAGCGGCTCGAGGCGGGCAGCAGCCGCAAGGTGCCCGACCGGGGCGTCGTGGTGCTGCGAGCCGAGTCCGACGAGTGAGCGCCCCGACCTCGACCTACCGGCTCCAGCTGCACCGCGGCTTCGGTTTCCGCGACGCTGCGGCGACCGTGCCGTACCTCGCCAAGCTCGGCGTCAGTCACCTCTACCTGTCGCCCTCCCTCGCGTCCGCTCCCGGCAGCACCCACGGCTACGACGTGGTCGACCCGAGCCGGCTCGACGACGAGCTCGGCGGCGACGAGGGCTTCGCGGCGCTCACCAGCGCCGCGGCGGACGCGGGACTGCGCATCGTGCTCGACCTGGTCCCGAACCACGTCGGCCTGCTCAGCCCGCACAACCCGTGGTGGTGGGACCTGCTCCGGCACGGACCGGAAAGCCGCTTCGCCGACCACCTCGACGTGCGCTGGGAGCGGCGCGGTGCCGGCCCACCACAGGTGCTGGTGCCGCAGCTCGGGCGCCCCCTCGAGGACGAGCTCGCCGACGGCCACGATCTCCGCCTCGCGCACGGCGAGCCGCCGCACGGCGATGACGATCACCCCGACGCCGGCTGGCGGTTCATCTACCACGACCACGCCTGGCCGGTCCGGCCAGGGTCGCTGGCCGCCGCCGGGTTCGACGGTGACGACGTCGACGGCACGTTGGCCGCCCTCGAGCGGGACCGCGGTCGGCTCCTGAGCCTCCTGCTCGAGCAGCACCACCGCCTCGTCCACTGGCGGCGTGCCAACGCCGAGCTCAACTACCGCCGCTTCTTCGACATCACCACGCTCGGTGGTGTCCGCGTCGAGGACCCTGAGGTGTTCGCCGACGCCCACCGTCGTGTGCTCGAGCTGGTCGCCGAGGGCACGGTCGACGGGCTCCGCATCGACCACCCTGACGGACTGCGCGACCCGACCGGCTACTTCGAGCAGCTCCGCGCTGCGGCGCCGGACGCGTGGATCGTGGCCGAGAAGATCCTGGAGCCGGGGGAGGGGTCGCGGTCGGACTGGCCGATCGACGGAACGGTCGGGTACGAGTTCGCCAACCTCGTGCTCGGGCTCTTCATCGACCCACGCATCACCGGTGTGGTCGACGACACCTGGACCGCCGTGACCGGCGACCGCACCGGCTACGACCACGTGGTCGACGTCGCCAAGCGCGAGGTCGTGACCGAGCTGTTCGCCGCCGAGCTCGACGCGCTCCACGACCAGCTCTGCGACCTCGCCGACGGTGCCGCCTGCGTCAGCGACACCGAGGCGCTGCGGGCGGCGCTGATCGAGGTCCTCGTCACCTTCCCGGTCTACCGGACCTACGTCCGGGCGGACCGCGCCGACCTGACCGACGAGGACCGTCGCTACATCACCGAGGCGGTCTCGCGCGCTCGCGCCCGACGCCCCGACCTCGACGAGCCGCTGGACCTGCTCGCCGAGCTGCTCACGCTCGAACAGGGCGGCCCCGACTCGGCCGACTTCGTGATGCGGTTCCAGCAGCTGTCCGGCCCCGTCATGGCCAAGGGTGTCGAGGACACCACCTTCTACCGGTACCTGCGTTTCGTCGCGGTCAACGAGGTCGGCGGCGACCCGAGCTCCCTCGGTACCAGCCTCGCGGAGTTCCACGGCGCGAACCTGCGACGCCAGCTCGAGCGGCCCGCGACGATGCTGACGACCTCGACCCACGACACCAAGCGCAGCGAGGACGTTCGAGCGCGCCTCGCGACGCTGTCGCAGTGCCCGGACCTGTGGGTGCGGACCGTCAGCGAGTGGGACGAGCTCGGCGCCCGCCACCGGGGCGTCCACGGACCAGCGCCGGAGCACGAGCTGCTGCTGCTGCAGACGCTGATCGGGACGTGGCCGATCGATGCGGACCGTGCGGTGGCCTACCTGGTGAAGGCCGCGCGCGAGGGGAAGCGGCACACGGCGTGGATCGACGGGGATGAGCGGTACGA